>JBFHUP010000350.1:0-2145 GCA_041589975.1 Sulfurimonadaceae bacterium
AGCTTACTTGCAATCTTCTCTTTGATCTTATGTATAGGTATTTACCAATATGATTTTTTTTTCTGTTGGTCATGGAGGCATACCTTTAATTGTTGTTTATACTACTCTTCCAATTGCTTTGTTTTTTATTGTCAATTTATTTCTTGTTACATCAAAATTTCGTCATAAAGTTTTTATTGAGAAAGATTCCGTCTTTGTATTTTTATACTCATTAATTTGGATAAACATAGTTGTCAATGTTATTTCATCATTTGCTGTATTTTAGATAGAAATAAAGTAGCCAGACAAATTAGAACAGGGCATTGTTGTCCAACCGTCTAAGTGCGTTTCACTGCACGTGAGCCTGCTGCTGAAGCAAACTTAGCGTTAGCGTAGTCAAATGGGCTTAGCTCATTTGACGTATTAATACGGATAATTAAATTTTATTATCCGTTACTAGCCAAAGCAATAACCAGATTTTCCCCATCTTCCATAACAACAAAAGCATGTTTGCTACAAAAATTTGTGTTCATATCTTTGGCCATGGCCGTTGCTTCGATCAACGCTGTATCTTTATCTTCAAAAGTTAAATGGGCTTCGTGATTACTGCGTCTAAAACATCCGCATTGTTGTGGTACTGTTACTGTATACATACTGTTTCTTTCCTATATTTTTGCCGAATTATAGATATTTGGTCTTCATGTAATGTTTAAAAATAAATTTCTCAAAAATATAAAGCCTATTTAAAGTGTTTAAGGATAACATTTTATAAACTTGACTTTTTTAGTTATAAAATCTTTTTAAGAGTAGTGTAAAGAACAATGATATGGGGCAGATATGGAACGTATTTTAGATGAAAATGATTTCATCGTATCTAAGACAGATACCGATGGGAAAATCACCTACTGTAATCAGAACTTTATGAAATTAGCAGAGTATGAAGAAGAGGAACTTATCGGGGCTCCGCATAATCTTATTCGTCATGAAAAAATGCCTCGAGGGGTCTTTAAGCTTTTGTGGGATCGCATTTATAATAAAGAGGAGATTTTCGCTTTTGTGGTTAATAAAACTAAAAAAGGGAACTTCTATTGGGTCTATGCTAATGTCACAGCATCACTTGACAGCCATGGTAATATCATCGGGTATTACTCGGTACGTCGTAAACCTAATATTGATGCGATATCCACTGTGGAAGCTCTCTATGCTGAGATGTTAAAGATAGAAAAGGATGAGGGTGTCGATGCATCCATAGAGTATCTGACCAAGTTATTAGATGAAAAGGGAGTGGGCTATGATGAATTTATTATCAGTTTACAAGGATAAACGTTTCGTATTAGCTGTGATTGCTTTAGCGATATCTGTGGTAAATCTTTTTAATGCGGGTGAGTTTATCATTGGCGGTATCATTATGTTTATCATGGTTGCTATTCACCTTTTACCCCAAGGGACACCTAAATTGACATCACAACTGGGTAAAGAGATCCATCGTGTTGTGCGAGCAGCAGCCCAAGGAGATTTTGAACCCAGAATTACCCATATCGATCCGGCGGATAAGGATCGACATGATCTGGCATGGGCTGTCAATAATATGCTTGACCAGCTTGAGGCATTCACGCGTGATGTTTTGACAACCACACGTGCAGCTTTACATGGTAACAGCTACCGAAAGATTAATGATATTGGTTTTCATGGGCTGTTTAAGGTCGCAGCTAAGGAACTGCAAGAAGCTTTAAGTATGGTGGCTGATAGTTATACTTCCAAAAGACGCGGGGAACTTTCTAAAGAGCTTGGGAAAGTTAATGGTGGTATGGTTCAAAGTCTTGAGATTATTCAAAACGATATTGTGGTGGCTGAAAAGCTCTCAAAAGAGATCTCAGAAAAAGCGAGTGAGACGGCTAGTGAAGCCAAAGGGAGTATCTCCACTGTGGATAATATGAGTCGAAATATGGAGGAGCTTGATCAGCTTATAGCCCATTCTAATGATGGCATTGCTACGCTTGCCGAACGTAGCGGTGAGATCTCTGAAGTGATTGGTTTGATTAAAGATATTGCAGATCAGACCAATCTTTTGGCACTCAATGCGGCTATTGAAGCGGCACGTGCCGGAGAGCATGGTCGCGGGTTTGCGGTTGTGGCTGATGAGGTAAGAAAGTTGGCAGAACGGAC
>JBFHUP010000351.1:0-2131 GCA_041589975.1 Sulfurimonadaceae bacterium
ATCATCTCAAAGTGACGCACCATGGCTGTACCATAAAAGGTACGGCTTGCTCCGATACGAGGGATAATAGCATCAGGAGCCGGTAAAATCTCACCTTTGTAAATAATAGTAAGCTCACCTTTCATAATCTCAATACTACACATGAGATAATCAATGACACGAACATGCCATCCTTTAGCTTCACCTGCTTCTACGAGACGCTTCGTTGAATAAAGTTTTGAATTTCTTGAAAGAATATAGACTGTCATTTTTTTTCCTTGGTTATATATTTTTTAGATACATCTATGAGATAATGATGAGAAAGAAACTTTCGCCCTATAAGCATAGGGTATTTCATGTTTTCTCTATTGGTCAACGATATGACTGCCTCATAACTATTGCATCCCAATTTTATGGTCGTTTGAATAAAACAGCGTTTTTGTCTCTGACCGTTGGAGCTTTTAACATTACTGATTTTATGTATAGGCATTGTTATACGTTTGCCATGATAAGCCGGATGCACCTCATCATGCAGGGTAAAAGTCACTTCATCTCCATCAATGATGATATCATCACAATGCAGTGAACTTGAGTCTGCTCCCGTATCAATTTTGGCATCCAAACCAAACAGATGCATTTTAGGGATATCAACACACTCTAAATGACCAATCACTTCCATCTTTTACCTTTACAAGCCTAAATCTAAAATCAATTATAGCACCATTTCCCAAAGAAATGCATCGATAATACATAATATTCATATTGTTGATATCCTTTCGAAATATAGGGAATCTCTTGTCACTTTTGTGCTATGATACGGTTATCTATATCGACTTTTAGGAAGGTGCTATGACACGACTATGGCTCTTACTACTTCTACTTACGTCAAGCTTGTCAGCAGCTGCCACATCCGAAGAGACAACCCGACTGGATGCCTTTCAACAAGAGTACCTCAACAGTCAAAACATCTTTATCAAAGATACGCATCAAAGATTAAAGCTTGAAACAGCCAAAAAGAAACTCAATCAACTCAAAAAAAAGATTTCTTACAATAGTCAAGAAGAGATTGTTCAAGAGCTGTTGGATCGTAAAAAAATCCTGGAAACCAAGATCCAGCTTTTTCAAAACAGACACGATAAAGTCTATCTGGCTATTACAAAAATCACCGCTGCCGTTCAGCCGTATAACCTGATGAGCTTTTTTGCCAACAAGCCACTTCAAAGAGCCAATGAAGCCTTGTCAAAACTGATTAAACTCAAACAGGAGTATCAATATGCAGAGGATTTTATCAAAAGATATATCGCCTTTGTCAGAAAAAACAAAAAAGGGATTAAAACCTATCAAGCCCTATACTCACGTTTGATTCTTGATAAAAGACAGCTTTTAGGATACCAAGAGCTCATCGAAAAGCAGTATGAACATATCCTGGAACAGCGTTCACAAATAGAAAAAGAGTATTACGAATACAAAGAGGGGGAGCTTTTTAAACATCTTGTCTCTTTAGTTGTCATCATCGCCCTCTTTTTTCTGCTGTTTGTACTCAGAAAACTATTCTCGCGTTATATCAAAGATGAAGAGCAACTTTTTGCCACCAACCGTATGATTAAAATGGTGATATTTATTACCATGTTTATCTTTATCTTTTTTAACTATTCAGAAAACATCCTCTACTCGCTTACCGTCTTTACTTTTGTCGGGGCTGCCATTATTATTGCGTCCAGAGAGTTCTTGCTTAATATCATCGCCCGTTTCTACATCTCTATCAGCGGTTTTCTTAAAGTAGGTGACCGTATCTTAATTCCGCATGAAACCAAATATTACTACGGAGACGTCATCAATATCTCCTTTGTAAAAATCACCATGTATGAGGCCTTTGACTTTAGTTCCACCCGAGAAGCGGTTAATGCAGGTCGTGTTATTTTTATACCTAACAGCTATATCTTCTCTCATGCTGTTATCAGCTATAACCACCAATCTCAAAAAATGATCTATGATAATCTTATTTTGAGTTTTACACTCGAAAGTGATTTAACAAAACTGCAAACCATTGTTCAAGAGGTTATCAAGCAGGAGACCCAAAGCTATCAAGAAGAAGCCCTTCGGCAGTTTCATAATCTTAAAAAGAAGTATTCCGTCAAACAAAGGGTCTTTG
>JBFHUP010000352.1:0-2122 GCA_041589975.1 Sulfurimonadaceae bacterium
TAGGGAACAACACCTAAAACCGGAATGCCAAACTGCTTTTCAATAATCGTTCTGCCCTCATCAAAAAGCGTCATATCTCCCCGAAACTTGTTGACAATCACCCCGATGACATTCGCTTGTAACTCTTTGGGCAAAAGATTATAAACACCCCAGATGGAAGCAAAAACACCCCCTCTTTCAATATCAGCGACCAAAATGATCTTGGTTTGAAACTGTGTGGCGATATAGATGTTGGATAGATCTTTATCCATGAGATTAAGCTCTACGGGGCTTCCTGCACCTTCAGCCACAATGCATTCATAATGTTGTTTGAGTGCTTCAAAAGCCTCTTTGACAACAGGTTTAAGCAATCCGATATCTTTATAATAATCTCTAACGGTTTGAGAACCCATCGTCTCGCCTTTGACAATCAACGAGCTGCTGTTATCTTTGCCCGACTTTAAAAGCACAGGATTCATCAAAGGGGTCGTAGGGATCTCAATCGATTCGGCTGCAAAATATTGAGCCTCGGCGATCTCTCCACCGGCATCACACACTTTGGCATTATTAGAGACATTTTGAGCTTTAAAAGGAGCTACTTTGATACCTCTGTGATGCAACAAATAGGTCAAAGCAAAAGCCAAGGTAGACTTTCCTGCATCGGAACTGGTGCCAAAGATACTTAAATCATGCATCTAACAAGACTTCAATTCAAAATAATCGATGGGGTAGGCCTTATCCGCTTTTGGCTCTGCCTTCGATAGAACGGGAATATTTTTAGAACAATGGATATAGGCCTCCTCTACTTCAATAAGTGTCCAAAACTGACAACGCTTCTCTTTATTCATATCGGGGATCTTTCTATGAATAAGTTTCCCCATACTTTCATTGTCCATCACTTTAGCTTTGCCATTGACATGCAGTCCTACCTTATCTTCAAAAAAGTCGATAAAAAGCAACCCGATATGCGGGTTTTCAGAGATATTGCCTGTCGAAGCCAGCACACCGTTACCTTTATAATCAGGATAGGCCACATGTTTATCATCAATGACCACAACAAAGCCTGCTTCACCGGTGCGAATCGAACAGTCGCACTCCCCGTTTTTATCAGAAGTAGAGATAAAGACCATCTCCTGCTTGGCAATAAATTCTTGCATCTTGGGAGCTAAAAAGTCCCGCATCTGGCTATCATAAAAGCTTTTGGCCTGCTTTTGGGTACCAAAGGATTCTTGCATGGCATGCTCACCCTCTGACCCTGGAAGTCTTATTTCGTTTTCACTGTTCATTACATTTCTTTATAACATGGTGCTCATATCATAACAAAAAAAGCTAGGTTTTTATTTGTGAACGCATCATTTTAGATTGACAAAACACCCCTTTTGCGTTATAAATTCACATATTTTTTAAGGAAGCAGATGTGCGTAGACCTAAAGGTTTTGGTCGTAACTATTTTTCATTAACCGCCATACAAGCTACAGTAACGGCTGTAATCATCCATGCTGTCACCACTGCCAGCCAGCTTCTCACCTTTCAACGCACCGCATTAGTAGCATCCGAGGAAGATCCTAGCGATCCCCCTGTTTTACTTGCTCCCCTTGCCATCACATCGGAGTATGACCCCCGTAGGGTTGTAAGATCCTGTCACTGCAACTGCTATTATAAACGTAAAACACGTAACATCTTTATCTCGCTTTATCTGAAGTATAAGCCTAAATATTTTTGCTCCTATACGGTTTCTGGTATTGCTCCTCCAAAACCACTCCTTTATTCACCCCAAAAATTATTTCTATAGGAACATTATGAAAACACTATTTAAACCTTTGATAGCAACCACACTACTGCTATCCTCACTACACGCCATTAGTTATGATGCCCAAGAAGAGGCTTCTACACCCAAAGATTCCAAATCATTGATCGATTTTCGATTTGATTTTGACCTCTCCAATGTTGAAGGATCAGCTGATGATTTCTCTCAAGATGAGTTATCTGTAGCTGCGAATACTGAAAGTTATACCGCAAAAGACATTGAGAAATCTCAAGCTCAAGATATCTATGATTTTTTAAATCAAAATACTTCTGTTAATGTCCAACCCTACTTTGGTAGTAAAGCTACACAACTATTGGATTTAGGCGGCTTTGGACA
>JBFHUP010000353.1:0-2118 GCA_041589975.1 Sulfurimonadaceae bacterium
AAAAAGTAATCACCCATTAATGCCCATTTTTTTAATATCATTTCATTAATAAGTTCCGCATTCATAAGGATAGAGTTAAATAAAATGAAAAAAATAATTCGTCCCATTCATTATTTCCTATTTTGTCAATTGTATCATCCTCACAAAGTAACATTTTAAGTGAGTCATAATCATAAAAGCCTGAGTTTTCAACAGAACACTATGCGAGAAGTAATAACTTTTAATTTAAAAGCCAAGAAGCCAAACAATCAAAACAAGGCATTGATGTCCAACCGTCTAAGGGCGGTTTCTGCCCGTGAGCCCGCTGCTAAAGCGGACCCAGTGTCGACGTAGATGTAGGGACTTTGTTCCTACAGCGTATCTATTATGAATACTTTCTATGACGATCCAACCAGACCATAAGACCTTTTTGAGCGTGCAAGCGATTTTCGGCTTCATCAAAAACCACTGATTGTTCCCCTTCTAAAACAGACTCGCTTACCTCAATATCTCTGTAAGCTGGTAGGCAGTGCAGAAAGATAGCATCGGGTTTAGCCAGTGTCATAAGCAGTTCATCCACGATGAAGCCTTTAAAATCTTCCATACGTTTGGCTTTCTCTTCTTCTTGTCCCATGGATACCCATGTATCTGTTGTGACGACATCTACATCTTTTACCGCTTCTGTCGGGTCATTCGTTATGATGATCTTGCCACCGCTTTGTTTGCAGAATCCTAAAGCATCTTTGAGTACAGCGTCATCTACTTCATACCCTTTTGGTGTCGCGATTCTGAGTTCAAACCCCAGTTTGGAAGCCAGCATCATCCAAGAATGTGTCATATTGTTACCATCACCGACATAAGCAACGACCGGGTCATTGGCTTTGCCATGTTCAAGCATCGTAAGGTAATCCGTTAAGAGTTGGATCGGATGATAGCTGTCTGTAAGGCCATTAATCACAGGGACCTTGGAGTATTTGGCAAACTCTTCGAGTTTACTTTGTTCAAAGGTACGGATCATCACCATATCCACCATACGGCTGATCACACGAGCTGTGTCTTTCATCGGTTCACCACGGCCCAGTTGAATATCATTGGACGATAAAAACAGACCTATCCCGCCAAGCTGATAGATACCGGTCTCAAAACTGACACGGGTACGGGTAGAACTTTTTTCAAAGATCATACCCAGGGTCTGGCGATCCATGTAGGTTTTTTTCTGTCCCGACTTGAGTTCCGCTTTGATAGTTACAGCCAAATCGATAATCTCTAAGATCTCTTCTTTGGTAAAATCTTTTAGTGATAAACAGTGTCGCATAATTTTTCCATTTCATTACATTTTATACGTAAAAGGAACAAAGTCCCTTTCACTACGCTAACGCTGAGTTCTCTTCGGCAGAGTGCCCACGATGCTAGCATCGTTTAAAAGTCTTTCTAGTTTTATTGCAAAACTTCTTTCAATCCACTTTTCATTACGGATCAAAAAGTATTATATCGGGTTTTTTAGGATTTGTTTAAAATCTCTGCTACTTCTTTAGCATGATACGAAATAATGATATTGGCCCCTGCTCTTTTAAAGCTGATCATGGTCTCCATAACGGTACGCTCATAATCAATGAGTCCTGCTTTTTGGGCATGTTTAAGCATAGCATATTCACCACTAACGTTGTAGACTGCCAATGGAAGATTAGAGTTATCACTGATATCTTTAACCACATCCAAATAAGCAAGGGCTGGTTTGACCATAAGGATATCTGCACCCTCTTGTTCATCCATTAAAGACTCTTGAAGGGCTTCTTTACCGTTAGCCGGGTTCATCTGATAGGTACGTCGATCTCCAAAACTCGGAGTGCTTTCAGCTACGTCTCTAAAGGGTCCATAATAAGCAGAGGCAAATTTGGTCGAATAGGCCATGATCGGCAGGTTTTCAAAACCTGCTTCATCTAACGCATCACGAAGCGTTGTGATAATACCATCCATCATCCCGCTTGGAGCGATCATATCGGCTCCTGCTTTGGCGTGAATCACAGCTTGCTGACCAGAGATCTCTAAAGTACTGTCATTATCCACACTGTGGGTATGGGGATCGATAATCCCGCAGTGACCATGGTCTGTATACTCACAAAAACAAAGATCCGTTAC
>JBFHUP010000354.1:0-2108 GCA_041589975.1 Sulfurimonadaceae bacterium
AGAGCATCGATCTTTGAACGCAATTGATGGACATGATAACGGGATGCTTCATTGGTTATCACCCCTCCATCATAGGTACCGTTAAGATGTTGTCCCATCTTAAAAAAGTTAAAAGGTCTGCCGCTTTGCCAGACTAAAAAAGGTTCCAGCAGTTCATCACAAGCCTTTTGTTTCACTCCGATTTGCACTTCAACACCTGAGGCTTCAAGTAGTTCGACTCCACCTGTTGAGTGTTGGTCCAAAGAACCTACCACGACACACTTGATACCGAGCTTTTGGATCAATGAGGTGCATGAAGGTGTTTTTCCAATATGATTACAAGGAGCCAAGGTCGTATAAAGTGTCACATCTTTAAAAAGATTGTCATGGTGCAAGATAAGATAGTCATGGATCTCTTGGCTTTCAAATAAGCCCCAGACTTGAGCATTGGGTTGCAACTTGGTAAAAGCCTTTAACAAAGCATTGACTTCCGCATGGGCTTCGCCTGCTTGTTCATGAGCCGCAACCGATAAAATCTCACCATGCTTACCTACGACGCAAGCCCCTACGGCTGGGTTAGGGTAAGTTAAAAACTGATATTTCCAGGCCTCTTTTAAAGCCAATTCCATATAAAAGGTATCAGGCATCATAGCCTATTACCACTCGAAATAGGTACGTGCTTTTTGAATCTCACTCATATCAAAACTTTGGGGGGAGCCACTCTCTTGATCTTCTATCGTAATCGTTTCACCCTCAACTTTTAGAAGTTTGCCTTTAAAAAAGTCACCAGCAATTAAAGTCACTTTGGCAAGCTCGCCAATGGAGTTTTTAAAGTGGGAAATCGTTTTAAGTTTTCTCTCAATACCAGGTGTCCCCACTTCTAAACGATACTCACCCTTCATAGGCGGTGTCACATCAAGAAGCGGCGATAAAAGATGCGAAAGTTCCGCACAACTATCCAAGCTGGCACTCCCTTCACCTTTAGGGGTAACAAGCACTTCAAAGATAGCTTCTCCGTCACGTGAGGTCGTTACAATATCATAAATCTCTAAATCTAAAGTCGCTGCCATATTAGCAATATCTTGTTCCAAACTCATGATTTATCCTCCTCATCTTTATCAAGACCGATCTCTTTTCGGGCTTGTGCAAAAAGATCTTCCATTCTGTTGGTATGTTCCAACTGACGGTCAAACTCAAAGACCAGCTTCGGACAACGATACCATCCTTGGTCATTTTTAATATAGTTTTCTATCGTATTGGTTGCTTTACGAAGCTGTTTGAGGTAGAGCCCTTCTTCCTCTTTTTCACAAAAAGCAGGGTCTAAATAGACTTTTGCATCACTGCGACCACGAGAGCAGACAACTTCTAAGACAGAAAGTTCATGAAGACGCTCATCACCCAACTGTGATAAGGCTTCAGGGATAAGAGATTTTAAAGAGGACTCCGTTCGGAGTTTCTTGATTTCAGCGGGATTCACAGTGTCGCGTTTTCTTCTACTTCAATAAAGGTTTCAAAAACATCACCTGCTTGGATATCTTCATAGTTATCAAGCATGATACCACACTCATAACCTTTACCGACCTCTTTGACTTCATCTTTGAAACGACGCAGTGATAGTACCGTTGTAACATGCATGACCACACCTTCACGGATAACACGAATCTTACCACCACGTACCACTTGTCCAGATTCAACCACACAACCAGCAACTTTACCTTTAGGTGTAGAGAAGATCTCTTTGATAAGAGCTTGACCTGTATTTTCTTCTTTAACTACTTTAGACATCATACCTGATAAAATAGCTGTCATATCATCGATCATCTCATAGATAACTGAGTAAGTCTTGATCTCAACACCTCTTTGTTTTGCAGATGCAAGGACTTGACCTGTAGGACGTACATTAAAACCTAAGATAACCACATTTTCACTGTCATTAGCTAAGTCAACATCGTTTTGTGTGATACCACCTACTGCAGAAGAGATGATCTGGATCTTAACTTCATCATTACGAAGAGCCTCTAAACTTGTACGAATTGCTTCAAGTGAACCATGGACGTCAGCTTTTAGAATAACTTTTAATGCTTTAAGGTTACCTTCTGCAATAAGAGCAGAAAGTTCATCAAGAGATG
>JBFHUP010000355.1:0-2070 GCA_041589975.1 Sulfurimonadaceae bacterium
GCTTTTTGCTTTAGAAGGCGGGGCTAAAAAGGTGGTCAATGTCGATATGAGTAAGGGAGCACTTAACACAGGTCGAGAGAACCACAGACTTAATGGTGCTGATATGCGATCCGTACAGTTTATGCCTTACAATATTTTAAAGTCATGGAGCCGTATTAAAAAAGCAGGACCTTATGATCTGATCATCATCGATCCACCAAGTTTTCAGCGAGGCAGTTTTGAAGCGACCAAGGATTATCAAAAGATCATCAAGAAACTACCGGAACTAGCATCTGATGAGTGTACAGTCCTATCATGTCTGAACAGTCCTGAACTGGGTACGCAGTTTATCAAAGAGATCTTTGCTGAACTGGCCCCTGAGTTTGTTTTTGAAAAACGGTTGGAAAACCTAAAAAGTTTTCCGGCGAAGGATGAAGAACGAGCACTAAAAAACCTTATCTTTAAACGGACTCGATAAATTTTTTATAGATCTTATTAAATTCATCAGCTCTTTCCCAGGTTACAAAGTGGTGAGCCCCTTTGATCTCGATGAAGCTGCCTTGCGGTAGTCGTTCGGCTAACTTCTCTTTGCCATCATAGACGCTGTAATCAAACTCAGAGCCAATGACCAAAGCAGGCATGGTTATAAAGGTGAGGTATTGTTCTTTATCCCATCCGACCATCTGCTTGAGGGCTTTTTTATAGCTTTTTTTGTTGGCATGGCGACTGAGTTTGATGAGGCGTTGACGTAGGTGTTGGTCTTGAGTATCAAAGAGCTTTTTACCCATGATCTTAGCCAGAGTGGGAAGCGGTAGTAGATTGACAAGCAGTTGTCGTACTTTATATTGGAGTTTTTCTTTAAGGGTGTTGAGATGAAAAGAAGCCAGTGTGTTGATGACACAAAAGGAGCGGACTTTCTCAGGGTATTTGACCGCAAACTCAAAAGCGACCATGCCGCCCATAGAAAAACCGCACAGATCGACCTGGTCGATAAAAAGATCTTCTAAAAGCTCATACAGATCGTCAGCACACTGTTCAAAACTAAAAGTCTCTCGTCCCAAAGGGGTTTGTCCGTGGCCTCTCAGGTCAGGGATGATAAGGCGATAATCCTCTTTAAAGGCATCGATCTGATCCTGCCATGATTCACAATTGGCTCCTAAGCCATGTAAAAAAAGGATTACCCTTTGACCGCATCCGATATCTTTATAATGAAGTTGAATAGACATGGATTATTGTAGCACAAAAGAAGATGGTATAATCTCTCATACAAACATCACTTGGAGACTTTTATGCAAAAAGTTGCAGCACTCTTTTTACTTTTTACTATCTCACTTTGGGCTCAACCCTCATGGTACTATAACCTTAAAAAGCCAGATGCCAATACCTATATAGGCTATGGACAAGCAAGTAGTGAAAAGGAGGCCAAGACTTTAGCTCTTCAAGATATTGCAGCTAAGATCTCAGTACAGATCAAAGGAGACTTTTCATCCAGTACGACACTGACCAATGGTCAAGTGGATAAGCAAGTAAGCAACACCTCACAGCAAAAGACTCAAGCGAAGATCAGAGATTATAAGCTGATGAAGCTAAGTTTTGAAGAGGGCACCTACTATGTGGCATTGTCTTATGAAAATATCTCCAGTCTCGATAAGTTTATCCGAAAAGTCAAAGCCAAACTGCCAAAAGTCAATGAAAGACAAAACCGTTATTTGGCTCAAACCACGATTGCTCAAAGATTGAAAAAGAGTTTGGGCGTTGATATCGATTTTGGACTGCAACGAAAAGATGGGCTGTGGGCTTTGACCTATAAGGGCTTACGTGTCGTTTTGGATGAGAGAGACTTCGGTCGTTTTTTTGCGACGGTGCCCAATCGTTCATTACAACTTACCACAAGCAAAGGAAGCAGCAAACTTTATGAAGGCGATGTCTTTCATTTTAAAGTCCGAGCTCTTCATGACGGCTATATCTCGATATTGACAGTTTATGAAGATGGTACGGTAGCAACCCTGGTGCGTAATATCAAAGTGCAAAATAATATCACCCAAAATATTCCCGATCAAGAGTATGAATCGGAACTGCAAGCAGCTCTTA
>JBFHUP010000356.1:0-2037 GCA_041589975.1 Sulfurimonadaceae bacterium
ATTATATTAGAAACTAAACTACCCATGCTGTTTAAGATGCGATATCTTGCTGACATTAATCCATACTCTATATTGATAATCTGTGATTTTGCACCGATCAGTTCATTTTGGACCGAAAGCAGATCCAGAAGCGAACGACGTCCTAAATCAAACTCTTTAGCGTATAAAACCAAGGTTTTATCTGCAAAATCTTTGTAACTTCTGACATATTCGACCTGCTGCGTCAGTTTATCAAAAGAAGTCAACGCAAGTTGCAGATCCTGTTTAATCTTACGCTGTATGTCATGCAGAGCTGATTGCTCAAGATTTACTTTACTGACACTTTTTTCGATCTCGCTGCTATCTGCAAAACCATTAAATAGATTATATTTCAATACCACCATAGCTCTAAAACGGTCATCATTACCTTCAATGGCAGCAACATTTTCATTAAGTGTTTGGGATACTTCAATATCAACGCTTGGGTAGAAGCGTGAACGAGAACTTTTCCACTGTTCTTGTGCAGATTTGATATTATATTCACTCACTAACAGTGAGGGATTATTTTTTAAAGCTATCGTAAGACCCTCTTCTAAAGTCCCTGGAATCATCCCTTTAAAAACAGGTCTGGACATCTTTTTAGTATCAAGCTCTTCACCAAATATACGTGCCGCATTATGTTTGGCATTGACGTAATTGTTATCTTGCAAGATATAGTTTGAGAGCGAGAGTGCGTATGAAGCATTAACTTTATTGACTTCCGAATAGGTCGTCAGTCCCGATTTAAAAAGCTTTTGTACCCTTTTGAGAACCTTTTTATTGATCTCTACATTCTCTTGTGCCGTTTGAAGTAGTTCATAATGTTTAAGCTGCTGCAAATAGGCATCAACCATCTCATAGACTGTAGCATTGGCCTGCTCGATATAAGCATAGGCAGCAGAAGCCGTACGGGCCTTTTCCCCAGCTACACGATGATAAGTTGCAAAACCTTCAAAGATATTATGGTTATAACGTAAAGCATACTCATTAACTGAAAACTGCTGATCATAAATATCATTTAAACCGGTTGCTCTGTTGTATTGATCCCGAGTCTCCGTTCCTGCCCCCAGACTTAGATCAAGCGTGGGATAATAGCCTGATTGTGCTACGGAAATATCACCGCTGACATTCATAAAATTATTATATTGTTTTAAAATAGCAGGATGGGTTTCAAGCACTTTTGTTACACACTCTTGCAGTGATTGAGCATTTAATGATGTAATGATAAAAATAGTGTAAAAAATTCGGCTCAACACTTACGACACCCCTATATTTAGTTTACGATACATCAATCAGATCGGATAAAAGCGAAAAAAATTTACCTTATCTGTAAAATTTTATTGTTTTTTAGTGTTATTAACATGATCTTGCTAATAAATAATCTATCAGCGTCGATATGCTTTAACGTTATGAAAAATTCTGTTACAATAAAAAAGCTCAGTTTTTCTCACAACCCAAAAAGTTACAATTCATTTATGATAGGACATACCTTATGGCTAGACTTTTTCTGATATTACTCATACCTATTTATTTCTTGCAGGCAGCTGTTATCATTGATAAAGAGCCTATTGACCTTGAACTAAATGAATTGCAGATCTATATCGATGATAATCTAAGCAACAGCTTTGTCACAGACAAAAAATTTGAATCACTTTCTCTGCCCCGATCTATAGGAGCACATAAAGATAAAAACGTCTGGATTAAAATTGAACTTATCAATAAACTTGGTAAAGATATGGATCTCAATCTACGTAAAAAATATGCCCATCTTTCAGCTCTGGTGATTTACGAATTGCAGCAAGGTGTTTTAGTACAAAAATCCTACTATGACCGTAAAGACAAAAAACACAACTTCAAAACACTCTCACTGGCTCACCCCTTTACACTTAAAAAAGATGAACACAAAACATTCTATTTTAAAATGAACAGCCCGATGCCTATGTTTATGCAGTTTTTCATTCAAAATGATGATACGTCACTCATGCATTATAAAAAAGAGATCACCTATCTCTCCTTATA
>JBFHUP010000357.1:0-2036 GCA_041589975.1 Sulfurimonadaceae bacterium
TAGGTATCAGCTGAACCAAGATATAAAATCTCAAATCACCATCACCTAAAGATTCTGTTGTTATCCAAAAAAGTACGGATAAGATACCTGCCAAAATCAGTATCATACGGATTTGTAAAGCGAATCGTTCAGAAATAAACTCCGCAATGATAATAGAAAAAAGAGACATAAAGGCAACGGTTATAGGCAGGCGATCCCAGACAAGCGTCTCATTATTGGGTTCTAAATGATAATAGATCGATCCAAAACAGACCAAACCTACCGCAATAAAAAAGAGTGTGTAGCTGAGATGATGCGATGCTAAACAGTGCAAACGACCACTCCTATGCCAAAAATATCCCCATACGGCCACAACTAAAAAAGGAATATTGGAAAGGACATTGTAAAAATGGGGTATACCCCAAACGGCTCTTTGATCTGCAAAGCTGTGATATATTTTTGACTGGGGTATGGCAGGCATACTTAAGACAATGGCAATCACAACCAGTGTAATGAAACCAAGCACTAAAATATCTCTTTTATGATTCACCAAAACAGCATTGCTCCCACTTAAATATCTTGATTGTATCATAAAAAGCCTACGCCTTAAGGGCCTTTAAAACGCAAAAACCATCTTTGTGTTATAATTTACAACACTGTGCCCAAGGATAGCTATATGCGGACAATACGTTTTGTCTTTATGTTTCTTGTCTATATTATTGTCATAAGCTTTTACTACACAATAAGCCACAATGCTTTAGTTGATAGCACCAAAGAGAGTATCCAACGCACCTTAATCACCCATCAGGCTCTGCGTCAAATTGTCAGAAAATATCATATCCCTGAGATCAGACGCCTTCAAAAAAAAGGTCTGTTACCAAAGGCGTATAGCAACCCGCACTTGACCTCAGGAACCCTTTTAACGCAGACGCTACATGATCTTACCATCCCCATTCAATTACGCACCCAAAAAGAGGCGACATCTTTTAAGTTTGCCTCACTTAATCCCATCAATAGCATTAATCTAGCCACTCCCTATGAAGCTGAATTATTCAAAAGTATGCTGACTCAGAAAAAGAGCGTTCATGATGAGCTTATCGATATAAACAACAAATCTTATCTTTTGTATGCCACACCCTTTATCAAAATGTCAAACAACTGCCTGCGTTGTCACGGCAATCCCAAAGATGCTCCGGCAGAACAAATAAAAAAATATGGAACGCAAAGCGGCTACTACTTCAAAGAGGGTGATCCCTCAGCACTGATTGTAATGCGTGCTCCTTTGGATGAAAAGGCTGAAAACCTTAACAAGAAACTTTTCTACAGAGCACTGCTTATTTTACTTGTCTTTCTCTGTCTGTATGGCATTGCAGAGTGGGTCATAAGCCACTTAAAACGACAAAAAAGTAAAATTACACAAACCCAAAAAGAGAGTCATGAGCTGAAGGCGGAGGTCAACAAAGATCCTATGACCGGACTACTGAACCGCAGAAGCTTTGATCATACGATGGAGATCGAGCTTAACCGCTCCCGTCGAAAACATAAATACCTCTTTTTCTTCTATATCGATATCGACTATTTTAAACAATATAATGACTACTATGGTCACCTTAAAGGGGATGAAGTCCTTAACTATGTGGCTAAGGCGATATCCAAAAGCTTTAAACGTTCCAGTGAAACCACCTATCGACTTGGGGGCGAAGAGTTTGGTGTCATAAGCAGTAGCAATGATTCTGTCAAAGAAGCAGAACAATGGAGTGAACGTTTACTTAAAAAGATCCGAAAACTCAACATCAAACATATACACAGTCATTACAATAAGATCACTATTTCGATCGGAGTATCTATTGTGACACCAGAAACTGAACAATGGAATATAGACAAAATTATTCAAACTGCAGATGAAGCACTCTATGAAGCGAAAAGTTTGGGAAGAAACAGAGTGGTCATTCGTCATTACGTAAATAATACAAGAGATTAATGCAGCTAGGCCGAAGCCTGGAGATAATGGCTACTGACCGTTACCGTAATATTCAGCCAGATAATTTACAACCATA
>JBFHUP010000358.1:0-2035 GCA_041589975.1 Sulfurimonadaceae bacterium
ACTCGCCCAAATGGGGATGAGCGTTAAGCTCAGTGGGTTTACCATGGGTTGCCCAGCGTGTATGTCCGATACCAATAGAGAAATCAGTAGTCTTAAAATCAGCAGCTTTCTCTTCTAAGTTGACCAGTTTGCCTAAAGCTTTATAGATATTAAATTTGTCTTGTTCGAGAACTGCAATACCGGCAGAGTCATAACCGCGATACTCTAACTCCTTAAGACCATGAAGTAAGATATTTTTTGACTCTTTGTTTCCAATGTAACCTACGATACCACACATATATTGCCTTTTATTAAGGGTTTTGCCTTTGCCCTGTCAATGAATTTATAATTGATGAGGCATTATCACACAAATAATCTGTCTTCTCAATTAAAAACTGGTCTCTAACCCGCTTTTTGAGGGTATGGATCTTGGCTGTTGCGATATTGACATGCTCTTTTTCAAAGACATCCATAATGAAACCCAGCAACCCTTTTTGATCCAAGGCACTAATTTGCAGATTGGCATAAGATTTTGAATGCTCACAATCAAGCACTATATCGGATTGTTGGATAGAAACTTCAGGAATGGTCACCTGCAGCGACATATCAAAGGAACGTTCAACAATCTCTTTGACAAAGGTAAGATCACTCTCTTCGACCGCTTCATTGAAATCAATACGGAAATACTTCATCTCATTGTAGAGCTGAAAAATGTCCATAGAGGCGATATCCAAAAAGCTCAGCTTTGAGAGCAGGTAGG
The DNA here is from genome assembly GCA_041589975.1 of Sulfurimonadaceae bacterium. Taxonomy (GTDB): domain Bacteria; phylum Campylobacterota; class Campylobacteria; order Campylobacterales; family Sulfurimonadaceae; genus JBFEYF01. The sequence goes on from JBFHUP010000358.1 coordinate 740, forward strand.
CAATATTAAGTGGGATTTTTCTGTAAATCTCAATACAGAGATTGGTTTCGTTGCTGATAAAATAGCGGTATTGATCAACATCAATAGCCCGTTTGACAAAGTTAATGATCTCAGCCGTTGTATGTTTGACAAAAAAGAGATTGGAATCGATGGCCAAGATTTTTTTCTGTCTCGCTTTGGGAAAGGCTTTAAACTCGGCATTTTTCATCAAAGCAGTTTCTCGTTTAAGCCGTTTGGCTGCTTCACTGATACGCTCCGTCTTTTCAACAACTTCGGAAGCGTTTTTGTACAGCCCATGTAGCAGTTTGGCATTAAACGGTGTAAAAACATCGGGCCCGACACCGGAGATATCAGCATAGGTAAGGACAAAAAGCATATCTAAGGCTTTTTGTGTCTGTATTGCTGACATGAATTTAAAGAGGACTTTTTCATTGTAAATATCCTCTCTAAAGGCAACTTTACTCATAAAAGTATGGTACTTAATCAGTAAAACTCCCAACTCTACAAACTCATTAGGAAGATCGATGAATGAGGCATAGGCATGAAAGAGTTTGGCTCCTACTTCATGATGATCCTGTTTGCGACCTTTTCCGGCATCATGTATAAAGACGATAAGTTTGAGAAAACTTTGCTCTTGAGGTGTTAATGCCCTATAAAGTTTTAATATTTTTTTATCTTTGATGGACTCTAGAGCTTGAACACACATCATGGAGTGGATGGTAACAGGGTATTGATGGTAGCCGTCAAATTGTGCCAAGAAGTGGACATTTTTCATCGGTGTAAAGATGTTGGCAAGTGTAGCTGTGTCATAAAAAAGGCGTAAAAATGGGTAGGTATGCTGACGCTTAAAGAGCCGATAAAAGGCCAAATGTTCTTTGTTGCTTAAGTGGTGCACTGATAGTCGGGTCAGCAGCCGCATCACACTGGGATCAAATTTTAGTTCCTGATCCGGCATCTGGGCAAATGCTTGAAGCAGATTTAACAAAGAAGGGTTTTGATATCTAAAACTTGCATATAAAGTGTTATCAATAAGATAAAGACCTTTTGTGCACTCTTTTTTTCGAAGTTCGCCAATACTCAAGGAGCTTTTATAATAAGAACGTGTCATCTTGGTAGCCAGGATCAGGGCAAATCGGTTAATGGTATGCATCGATTGCAGAGTCTTTGTTACCAATAGTTTTTGATCTTTAATCCCTAATCGCCGTCCCACTTCCGGGATATACTCAAGCACCAGTGTATCTCTTTTTTTATCGCCGCTTAGGTGCAGGGCTGAACGGACTCTAAATAGAAACTCTA
>JBFHUP010000359.1:0-2026 GCA_041589975.1 Sulfurimonadaceae bacterium
GAAAACCCCGATCGGGAGTATATCGATGAAAAGATCGACGCTCTGCTTTTAGAGTATACCACCCAGGGGCCTTTCCCGCCTATCGTCGGCTATGCACCCAAACAAGAACTCATGGAAGGCGAGAATCCCTATGAATATTACTGGGTCAATGAGATGGCTTATCAACTAAGCTATGAAACAGCCGAAAAACATAGGATACTCTTTGATCGTATGAACACTTATTTTGATGAAGCTTATGAAGCTGTTGAGTATGATGATGAAGAAAAAGAGCGAGCCCAGTATGATAGAATCGGAAAAGAGATCATAGATATCTATATCGATATCTGTCAACGTCTCAAAGCTCGTAAAGAGATCAAAAAACTGCTTCCCACAACTCGGACTTTTCACATCGTTGCACAAGATTACGAGCAGAGTAATGTCTCAGAATTCATTAAAGCCCTCTTACCTAAAACACGTGTAGCAGAACTCAAAAGATATGCAAAACTGTATGATGATGGAGGCTCACTTGAACCCGAACAATTAGAGATCGTTCAAGAGATCGATAAGATGTTTGAGACAAAAAATAAAGAGTATCCACGTCTGAAAAAAGTGTTAAGCCAGAAAGAAACTGTCAAAAAGTATTCTGATCGTAACTACTTTTTTTGGCAACCTTTTGAATATGAGATCACCTTTGAAAAGGCAAATGATTCAGAGGATCTCTTCGCATCACCCCATCTTACAGACACAACGGATTTTATTGACTATTTTGAATACCATTTTGAAGATGAAAAACTGGTTTATATCACCCAATACCGCTCCGGAGGAAAACAGTGGTCGGAGATATTTTTTGAGTACCTTGATAAACAAATAGATATCTATGTCTTTAACTATTTTAGTTCAGGTCTTCAGATTGAAGATTATACGCAGTTACATTATGACAAAGATCGTCTTGATTCAGCACTTATCTACTCCTACGGACATAAACAAAGTTTCAACTATACCTATGATGATACCAACAAACTGTTGCAATCAACTCAACACCATATCATGTGCTCTACACTCTTTTTTCAATCTTCAACAGCAACGACCAAATACAGCTATGATGACCAAGGTGAGATCATACTTATAGCAGATTATTATGAAGGCAAGCCCTATCCTCGAATACGGTATGGCCATGACCTCTCCTATTTTGATGATATTACCGACGCTGTTATTGGCAGATTGCTGACAACTATCTTTGATGCTCTGGACAAAGAGAGTGTCTCAAACAGCCATGCCATCGTCTTAGAGGATAATAATGACTTTTCCTTTCCTCTCTACAGGTTTTATCTCCTTCGTTATGAGAACACAGGAGGGTTTCAATGGTTTGAAAAGTCTACCAAGGGTATCCAACTTAGTGATGAATCCCTCTTTATGGACTTTTATATTATGATGAGCGAATCCACCTATGATAAAGAGAAAAGAGACAAACAGATTGTTTGTCAACAACGTGTAAGCAATGATCTTACTACACAACTAAAGCAGCGTATATATCAAACATATGCTGCTGATATCGAGATCTTTATACAAAATCTCGATCAGCCTAAGGAGCGTATTGAAAACCTGATAAAAGAGACTTTAAATGTCTAAAGAGGTCTGATTATGGCTCTTTTTTTTACGCCATGGCAAAAGGAAATCGTACCTTTTATCACAGACCTTGTAGGCATCGAATCGATCACTTTGGAATCCTTTGAAACGGAAAGAAAAAGGGTTTTAACCCCCAAAGAGATGCAGACATTTTTAAGCTTTTTTGCCAAAGGAAGCAAACGAGAGATCTTAAAAACAGCCACGATCTTTGAGGCCACGGTCAAACATCGTCATGGAACAGCGACCTACTACATCCATCCTTATGCCTTAGGTCCGCTTCCGGGAGGAAGCAGACAGGTCATCTATGCTCCCAAAGGTAAGCATTTCCATACTTTTATCACCAACCTCGTAGGTTTTAAAGACTATACCCTGTGCATTGATTCACTCGATGATCAACCCCACGATGAGGATGTCGTTTTGC
>JBFHUP010000360.1:0-2019 GCA_041589975.1 Sulfurimonadaceae bacterium
AGACTCTGACTATTGGCATTACGATGAAATATTAAGGATTGATAATGAGATTAAATGTAATTTTTTTAGCACTGATATGTACTGTTTTACTTCAGGCAAACACTTTTAAGGGTGACGGCTACGGTATGAGCCATAAAGAGGCCAAAAAAGAGTCTTTAGCTGATCTTTCTTATGCGATTAAGTCTGAAGTCAAATCAAGCTTCTCATCACACGCAACATCTACAGGTGACAAAGCTAGTCAAAAAGAGCTTAGAGTGAGTTCAGATCTGCCGATCATCGGAAGTGAATTTGAACTTTCTGCTTTTGGAAGTGGTTATAAGGCTTTGTCAAAACTGGATACGGCAAAAGCAAAACCACTGTATGAAGGAAAGCTGGAAAGTCTGCGTAAGGAGATCGATATATTGGTCGTTAAAGTTGCATCTCAAAGCAAAAGTGATCAGTTTCGAACCTATTCGCAGATGTTGACACTGCTTGATAATTATGACCGTTATCGTAGTGTTGCTTATGTGATCGGCATTAAAGATATCACTGAACCAAAGATGCGTAGCAGTGAAGTGAAACTTAAGCTGGCTCGTCTTTCTCAAAGCTTTGAAAGTCTGAATCAAGCGGTGGCTTTTTTACTTAAAGATATCAAACAAGATAATCTTTTTATCTTTCCACTCAAAGCTGAAAGTTCCAATGAAATCACCTCTTTTGCTAAAGTGGTTAAAAAAATGATGCAAAAGCATCTGCAAACGTCACGTGATAAAAAGAGTGCTTCTGCCATCGTTAAGGGAAATTACATTGCGGATGAGAAAGGGATGACGTTATCTGTCAGTGTCATCGATAGTGAACAAAAAGTACTTTTTGCCAATGTTGTACATCTGGATAAGGTGGCTTTTGAGAAGTACAGCTATGAGCCTAAAAGTATCGATTTTGATAAACTTTTGCATGAGGGCTATATCACCAAAAGCAGTTTTCAAGCTCGTATCAAGACAGATGTCGGCGATGAGGATCTGCTTTTTGTCAGAGGGGATGAAGTCAAGCTTTTTGTCAAACTCAATAACCCGGGCTATTTTTATCTGGTAGGTCATGTGGATCAAAAGGGTAAAAAGTTTTCTTATCTTTTAGATCTTTCTGAAGTAGAAGGGCAGACCAAATTTGTGCAGTATGTGGGGCTTGAAGAAGCGAATAAATGGATGCTTTTAGGGGAGTTTGAGATCGAACCGCCGTTTGGTATCGAGTCGATGCAGCTTATCGCATCCAATAAAGAGATCAAAAAACTGCCAGAGGCTTATTATGATGAGGATAGCGGCTATCACATCTTGGGCAAAGATCCTAAAAAAGTGGCTCTGGCAACCAGAGGACTTAAAAAGAAAAAAAGTAAAACAGCAAAAGTATCCGAAGCTGTGTTGATGTTTACCACTATGGAGAAGTAAGAGATGAAAAAAATAGTATGGACGACACTTTTAAGCATGGGCTTTGTCTTTGCTGATGGGTGTTGGGATCTTAAAGATACCAGTAAACTGGAGTTTGACGAGCTTAATGAGATGATAACCTTTTCGGTTAAAGATGCCATGGATTGTAAAGCGATTGCAGATGCAGAAGTTAATTTTGGAGGCGTTCCGCTAAAGAGTAATCAAAAGGGAGAGTTTTCAGTCCCTTTAAATGTCCTAAAAGATGGTCAGAAGATCAAGATGCTGGTGAAAAAAGCCAACTACATCACACTGCTTAAAAAACTGGAAGTCGAAGTAGGAACCATTCGTGGTAACAAGATCCTGCTGTCACCAAAACTGCCACCGCAATCTGCACGTTTTATACTTTCTTGGAGCGATAAACCACAAGACCTTGATATTCATTTAGTCAATGACGATTTTCATATCTCTTATCGTAATACACGAAGTATCACAGGCAAGGCAAAACTGGATCGTGATGCGATGCGTGGTTTTGGACCTGAGACGATCACGCTCAACAATATCGATGAACACAGCACCTATGCACTGTATGTGGATCGTTACAGTAAAAGCGGAGAGATTGATG
>JBFHUP010000361.1:0-2018 GCA_041589975.1 Sulfurimonadaceae bacterium
CGTTAAGCAGCTAGCTGCGTGGGCCTGCTGCCGAAGCAAACTCAGCGTTAGCGTAGTTAAAGGGACTTTGTTCCTTTAACGTATGTGGGATTACATACAGAGATAAGTTTACTTATATCTGTATGTGATTCTACCTTTGTCTAATGAATAAGGCGTTAACTCAAGTTTCACCTTATCACCCGGCAAGATCTTGATATAGTGCATACGCATCTTACCTGCGATATGACATAAAATCACATGTCCATTGGCAAGTTCTACTCTGAATGTTGCATTTGGCAATGCTTCGATAATTTTTCCATCGACTTCGATTACATCAGCTTTTGACATCTTTAACCTTTAATTTTTATAGCTTATTTTGCAACTGATAATATTTCAGCTTTATCATTAATGATCGCTACGGTATGTTCGTAGTGACTGCCTCTCAGCCCATCAACGCTTACAACGTCCCATTTGTTCTCTAAGATCTTCGGTTCTTGCTCTTTTTGGGCAATCATTGGCTCAAGACAAAACACCATACCATTTTTGATCTTTGGACCCTGTTTTGGGTTTGGACCGTTAAAGTAGTTTGGAATCTCTGGCTCTTCATGGGGTTTACGCCCGATACCATGACCACAAAAATTACTTAAAGGAACAAAACCTTGTTCACGGATGAATGCTTCTATTTTCGCACTTAACTCTTTAAATCGCATACCTGACTTGATAATATCCACGGCATAATAAAGTGTATCTTTGGCACAGGCAATGAGCTTCTCATCATGCTCACTAACCTTACCTACAGGCACCGTAATTGCAGCATCACCGTACCAACCATCTAACTCTGTACCGATATCATACCCAATAATATCACCCTCTTGAAGTTTATAATCCGTTGGTATACCATGAATAATCACTTCATTTAAAGAACAACATACTGCATTAGGAAAACCATAAAGGCCTTTGAAAGAGGGACGAGCACCGCGAGAGCGGATATGATCTTCAGCCATAGCATCAAGCTCTTTTAAGGACATACCAACGGCAGTCTTTTCTCGTAAAAGATTGAGTGCTTCAGCTACGATGGTGTTTGCTTCGCGAAGCTTCTCAATCTCTTGAGGCTTGCGTAAAGCAATGGCCATGTTTAGAGGCCCACCGCGTTAAGTGTATTATATTTTGATGAGTACTGTTGTGCTTCTACTTTTCTCATTGTATCAAGAGCAACTTGAACAACGATCAGTACTGCGGTACCACCAAAAGCAAAACTTGAACTTACACCTAAAAGCTTTACTAAAGCCCAAGGAAGTGTTGCTACAAGACCTAAATAAATAGCTCCGGTAAATGTCAAGCGGCTTGCTGTCTCATTTAAAAACTCTTTGGTGCTTTCACCAGGACGAACACCCGGGATAAAACCACCCTGCTTTTTTAAATTGTCAGCTACGTCTTGTGCCGAAAAGGCAATCGACGCATAAAAGTAGGCAAAAAAGACTACAAAAATAAATGTTACAACGTTAAACATGTAACCGTTAGGATTGAGAAAATCACCAACAGCTTTCGCAATATCATTATTACTAGATTGTAAAAGTGTCATTGGGAACATCAACAGTGCCGAAGCAAAGATCACCGGGATAACTCCAGAGATATTGACTTTAATCGGGATGTAGTTCATCACACGTTTGTTTTGATTGTTCATCATCGTTTTTCTAGCATACGAGATCGGGATACGTCTCTCACCTAACTCAACGTAGATGATGATAAGAACCGTACCGATAACCAATACTAAAATCGTTACAAGATCTAGAACACTCATAGCATTTCTACTAATAAGATTAAATCCTTGACCAATCGCATCCGGAAGTGCCGAAACGATACCAGCGAAGATAATCAAACTGATACCGTTACCTACACCACGTTGTGTGATCTGTTCACCAATCCACATAAGTAGCATCGTACCTGTAACCATAGAGATTACGGCTATAAATACAAAGTTATCTTGTGCTGCCGGAACCACAGAATTCGCACCATTAAGGGCGATAGAAACACCAATA
>JBFHUP010000362.1:0-2015 GCA_041589975.1 Sulfurimonadaceae bacterium
GATAATACGTCCGTCAAGAGACATTTGTGGTTGAAAATTAAGATAGAACTCTCTGTTTTGCAGTGCAATAGGGAGCAGTTTTTCAAGCTCAAGTTGTCGCTGTATTTTTTGGGATAACTTATGATCAAAAACAAAGACATTGTCTTTGCCGGAAGACTTCACCTCGTACATAGCAATATCTGCTTCTTTGATAAATTCATGGGCATCTCTATGCTGATCTTTTATCATGCTAATACCAATACTGGCACTGATGTAGAGCTGGTGTTTTTCAATCTCATAGGGCTGACGCAGATCGTGTAAAAGCTCTTTAGAAATGTTAATAGCTTTATCTAAAACCGACGCTTCGTTGTCGGGAGTGTGGTTGATAATGATAAACTCATCACCGCCCAAACGGGCTATATAATGATCTTGTTGAAGACGCTTTTTCATTCTTTGGGCAACCTCTTGAAGCAGAAGGTCCCCAATATCATGGCCCAAAGTATCATTGACGATTTTAAAATGATCTAAGTCTATAAGCAGTATATAGCTGGCATCGTTTGTTGATTTTAAGGCATTGATACTCTCTTGTAAAAGATTAATGGAACTGTGACGATTAAAAAGATCGGTAAGTTGGTCATGATTGGCTTGGTAGCTGGTTTGGTGGATGAGGCGATAGCTGCTAAATGATGCATAGTACAAAACACCTAAAAAAATGACGCTAAAGACCGCAAGCAAGTAGGTGTACCATAGGCCTATGATAAATAAGTAGATGGTCAGAGGCAGCATCAAGATAGCTAATATTGGTATAAAAAGACGTTTATCCGGAAAGAGTAGTGTCGCAGCTACAACTGAGGCACCAAGTTCGGTAAAAATGGCTATATAGTGAATACCTGCTTCGTGGTGAGATACATAGAGTAAAAAAATAATAGCCCATAAAGAGAAAAATAGATAAAAAAAGTTAGAGATATCACGGTACCAAGAAAGCTTTTCATCTTTGCTCATGGCTGCTTCATTGAATTTTCTATAAAGATAGTAACCCCATAAAGAAGCAGCACTGCTTGTAAGATACCAAATCAGAGCCGGATATAAAAGATCAAATATATAGCCTATAAAAACGTAGGCAAGACCGGGAACGAGGGATAGGAATATCATCACCGGAATTTGTCGACGCAGATAAGTATAAAAAAGGGTTATACGCATAACATATTCTAACGTGTTATTATTAATGAGGGATAAACCGGAGCGTTTTAAGAGACTTTTTTATGTTCTCTAAGCTGTTTTTTGAGCTCTTTTTCAAATTTTTTACGTTTTGAATAGGAGAGCTTTTCTATAAAAAGTTTGCCATCCAGATGATCCATCTCATGTTGTACTGCTACGGAAAGTAAATCATGAGCTTCCATCTGATGCTCTTTGCCTTCTCGGTCAAAGTAGCTCACTACAACCTTTTCGAAACGGTTGATATCTTCATAAAAGCCTGGTACACTTAAACAGCCCTCCTGATAGGTTGTTTCGCCTTCACTCTCTAGGATTGTTGGATTGATCATCTCTATAAGATCCTCTTTATGCTGCTCTCCATCTTCATCCGGGATATTAAGCAAAAGAACTCGAAGCGGTACGGCAATTTGAATCGCTGCTAAGCCAATACCGTTTTGTGCTATCATCGTCTCATACATATCATCTAAAAGGGTGTGCAACTCTTGATCAAAGTTCTCTACGGATTGAGAAAGATCTTTGAGGCGTTTATCGGGATAGGTTATAACAGTACGGATCATGATCTCTCTTAGAGTTGGTCGTTTTCGTAGATTTTAATATGAGTATTGTTATCCAGGCTGATCTGTTTCATCGCCTCCAATGCGGCAAGAAGTGTTTCTTCTGCTGAACGTGTTGCTGAGATGTTGGCTATACCGATATTAACACTCAGTACGACTTCTTTATCACCTAAAAAGAAGTTGGTATGACTGACTAGATCGATCAGACGGGTTGCATTTCGTTCTGCATTGGTCAGATCGGTATGCTTAAGAAGCATGGCAAAAACA
>JBFHUP010000363.1:0-2011 GCA_041589975.1 Sulfurimonadaceae bacterium
AATACTCGTTTAGCGGGTTTCAGAGAACTTTTTACCATTATTGGGGTCTTGACAGCACTGCTTTTGCCCTATCTTTTTGGTATAGCCGAACAAGCTGACAGCTCTTTATGGCTGCTATGGCAGACACTGGTTATCTTGCTTCCTGTGATGATGTTGTTATTTCTATGGGGTGTAGATGAGAAACGTGAGATAGGTGAACTGCTACCTATGTCCAAGGCCGTCAAAAGTTTTTGGCACAATATCCAAAGTGCCAAACGACTTTTTGTTGCTTTTTTACTTAATAATCTTGCCAATGCGATTCCTGCAACGCTTTTTTTGCTTTATGTAGAACTGGTCATCCAAAAACCAGCCCTGACAGGAGCACTGCTTCTATTGTATTTTGCTTCAGGAATTGTGGGATTACCGGTGTGGTTAAAGATCTCTACACATTGGGGTAAACGCCGAACCTGGATGTTATCAATGTTGTGGGCCTCTCTTTTCTTTGTATGGATCCCCTTTTTAGGTCAGGGAGATATCATCTGGTTTGCACTTATTAGTTTTTTATCGGGGCTGAGCCTTGGGGCTGATATGGCTCTGCCAGCAGCCATCCAATCAGATGTGGCTCAGGAGAGTTTTAAAAAGGGTAATGCTTTTTCTGGAGTCTTGTTTGGTCTTTGGGCGATGTTGACTAAGTTGGCCTTGGCCCTTTCAGTAGGTGTCAGCTTTGGTCTACTGGGTCTTATCGGTTTTGATGCTAAGGCTCCTACTTTTGACACTCTGTTTGGATTGTCGTTGATCTACGGTACCTTACCGGTATTTTTAAAGATCATAGCCTTGTATTTGATGAATGAGTATCAAGAGCCTAAAGATCTACAAAAAGATGAAGTGACATAAAAAGACTACGAACAGTTTTAAATTTCTTATAAACTTTAGTGATAAGGAGTTAGAGATGAAACTGTTTACAACTTTGTTAATATTCACTACAATGGTATATGCCCTATCGGTTTCACCTGTGCATTACGTCTCTCCTGATAAGTTTTCAGGTCTTTGGTATGAGATAGCAAGAACCTATAACAGCTATCAAGAAGAGTGTGTCGCATCAAGCGTGGAGTATGTGTATGATGAGAATGATGAGTATCTGGTTTACAACCGCTGTTTTGAAAATGAGATCGGTGGTGATCTGATTGAATACAAAGGTGTGGCAACACCTTTTAAGGGTGCATCTTTTTCCCAAATCAATCTGACCTACTATATCTTTTTTACCAAAAAATATAATATCATCTATTTAGATGATAAGTATGAGACTGCTGTGATGGCTGATGAAGATCTTGAACAGCTTTGGATCATGCACCGTAAACCGATGATCGATAATAATGAACTTAAAAAAGTCACGACATTGTTGGCTAAGCATCTGGACTTAAGCAAACTGATCTACACCTTACAAGATATGCAAGGGAGATACAAATGAAGATAGCCGTTATCGGAGCCGGAATCAGTGGTCTGGGGTCAGCCTATCTTTTAAGCCAAAAGTATGAGGTTGATCTGTATGAAAAGCAGGATCGTCTTGGTGGTCATGCACGTACTTCTATGGTAGAGGAAGAGGGTGAGGCTTTTGGAGTAGATACAGGTTTTTTAGTCTTTAATCACCCTACTTATCCACTTCTGACCCGACTTTTTGAAAAACTGGATGTCAAAATAGAAAAAAGCGATATGAGTTTTGGATTTTGGGATAGTGTGAGTAACTATGCTTATAATGCTCAGAAACTCTCGGGCATCTTTTTTCAAAAACGTAATCTTTTTAGCCCGACCCACTACAAAATGATCTGGGATATTCTTAGCTTTAATAAAAAAGCTCATAGAGATCTTGAATCAGACAGCAGTGATCTTGATGTCAGTCTTGGAACATATATTAGCCGTTATGGTCAAGCTTTTCAGACACGTTATATACTTCCGATGGGAGCAGCCATTTGGTCAACACCATCAGATGAGATGCACCGCTTTCCTGCACGTAGTTTTTTAAATTTTTTTAGAA
>JBFHUP010000364.1:0-2004 GCA_041589975.1 Sulfurimonadaceae bacterium
CCTGTTATGGTTGAGGGTCGTATTTCAAGTTCTGCTATTGTTGGTGCTGGTTCTGATGTTGGTGGAGGGGCTTCGATTCTTGGCGTTCTTTCCGGAACAGACGGTAACCCTATCTCTATTGGTCAAAACACACTTCTTGGTGCCAATTCAACATGCGGTGTTCCGCTAGGAGATGGTTGTATTATTGATGCAGGCTTGGCGATACTGGAAGGAACAAAAATCTCTATTGCTTCAGATGAGCTTGTAAAAATCAAAGAGGTTAATGAGATCCCTTTTGAAGACAAAGCTATTTTCAAAGGTAAAGAGTTAGCCGGTGCTAACGGGATTCACTTCCGCCAAGATGCTCAGACGGGACAAATTATCGGGCGTAGATCTACACGTGAAATCAAGCTTAACGCTGATTTACACTAATACAGGCCTCTCTCAAGAGGCATTGTATTTGACACTGCTTAATTTGTTGCTGCAGGTGTAGTTGTCGTATTGGCACTGTCCTCTTGGTTTGCAGCGTTTGTATTGGCATTTTGCTGTTGGACCGCATTGGACGTATCAAGAGACGGAGGTGTTTGAACCACGCCCTCACCTTCTGCGGTTTCTTGTGCGGCTTTTTCTTCTCTTAGTTTTTTATCTTTAGCCGCCTGAGCCTCTTTTCTTCGTTCTGCACGAGATTTACGTTTTTTCTTCACTGTTTTTTTGGACTTGATCACAATAGGCTCTTCTGTCGGTTTCATAGTAATGACATTCATGGAAGTGATTTTATTGATCAATGAAGCTTTTTTGGAGTAGCCTTTAATCTCTTTACCGACATGTAGTGTCGAGATGATCGTTCGCCCTACTACATTACGCTTTTTGATGTTTTTACTTGTCGTTGTCACACCCCACATATTGTGCATAACCATAGCCTGACGCCGTCCTCTTTTATCTTCAACGGCACCGATATAAAGCATAATGTGACCCGGCTTATATAAAAGAGTTTGGAATGGAACACCGTTTTTAATGATCTCTTCCTCTTTCTCTTTCTCTTTGAGTTGGCTTAAGTCATAGATACGCCCTATTTTGGCTTGCTCTTTGCTGTTTCTTGGCATCCATAAGGAGAATGGCTTAAACATGTCTCTAATGGTAGAAGAGCAGTCTCTATTGCCATACAGTCCTCCCCACCCATAGGGTTTGTCCATGAGGGCTTTGGCCATGATGGCGATAGATTGTTTTTTAAGTGGAATTGGTTCTGATATGGAGAGATTTTTGGGTACCCTGACAATACTGAAGGTCACATGATCATCTGATTTTGATGTTGCAATAATTCCCTGATAGGAGTCGTTTTCTACCTTCATGATTGGTAGCATCATGCCGATGCGGCTGTTGGTTACGAAGTTGTGATCCAGATCATAAAAAGGGACATCATCTTCAAGTACTACCGCTTGACGTGCTTGAGCCCACTTGGCGATAATATCCGTGCCTATAAGAGCTACATCATGCGTCGGAAGCCAACCTGAAGTATATGAGGTGATGACATATACCCACTCTTTGGTTGTAGAGTAGTGAGATATCAAAACAGGTTCATTGGAAGTGGTAACAGAGTTTTGTGCGTAGTCAAAAGGGTATCCCTCTCCTGCAATGTCGAAATCTTTAAAAACAGGTTTGTGTGTCGGGAAGTTTCTAATACTGCTTGTGTGGATTACGATGCCTGGCTTAGAGATTTTTCCGTAAGCATCAAAATTAGCTTCAAGCAGCATCAATTTAAACCAGTTTTCACTTAGGGGGCGTTGGTTCTCCCCAAAACTGTTTGCTGAAGTATAGCTGTCCCATGGCCACTTGATCTGCTCTAATGCATACGGAGGTTTTTTAAGACTCCAAGGAATAAAATAGCGTTTATCAAAATCATTAATGATCTCTTCATGGGATAGTTTTTCCCCGGGATACTCTTTGGTGTCACCAGAGAGATAGTCAATGGGATTTTGAGAGTAGTTGAATACGTCGGCAACATCTGTAAACTTTTTCTTGGAACAA
>JBFHUP010000365.1:0-1994 GCA_041589975.1 Sulfurimonadaceae bacterium
AAGGCAAGTATAAAAAGACTTGCTGTAAGGGTTAATGATCTTTGCATCGATAGTAACATGAGAACTCTTTTTTCTATATTTAGATTCTAATGTTTATCGATAAAGCATTTAGTATGCCAAAATTAAAAAAATAGCAAAATTTTATTCATATTGGTTAATATTTTAGTCTGCTGAACCAAATTTTGCCACAACTCTGCCTAAAATATCCAAATGTGACGGGTCCATCGTTTCAACCTGATACTCTTTGTTGTCGGAGATAATATCGATACGGCCATCGATGCGTCGCTGCAATCTTTTGACCAGAAGACCATGCTCTGTGTTAATAGTAAAGACCCCTCCTCTATGAATGTCATTCATCGATCGGTTAATAAAGATAATGTCATCATAAGAGAAGGTCGGCTCCATGGAATCACCGCTGACTTTGATCGCTTCAATGTTTTTCAGTTCACTCTCACCGCCCAGTTGAGATAAAAAGAGTGGATCGATCTCAATATCTTCACACATCTCAGCTTCATTCATCGAACCGCCACCTGCAGAAGCACTGATCTCCGTATAGTAACGCACTTTATAAAAACGATCCGTCGCTTCTATAAGGCTTTCCGGCGATTGACCATATAAAAGCCAATTAATAGAGATAGAACGACTGGCACAAAAATCCAGCAGTTCGGTAAAAGGAATCTTGTCACGCTTTTTCATGGTGGCAAAGTTCATTTGGGTAATCGATAGAGCCTGAGCGATATCTTTATCGAAAACTTTTTTACCGGGAAGATCAGATGAGATGATATCTTTGATCTGCTCTACGATTTCAGAAAAACTTTTCATTTCATGTCCTTTTGTAAAAATATAAAATAATTATATGACAATATGACATATAAATCAAGAGTAATTTTAAAATTTGTAATAATTTTTTCAACAAGATAACAAAAGGATAAAAAATGATGAATATTTACTTTGAAAAACTAGAAAACTTTTTTGATGAACTTGGAAAGAAGTTATTTTAAGTACACGATAAACGAACAAAGCCCATTTATCTACGCTAACGCTGAGTTTGCTTACGACTTGGTGCCAACGTAGTAAGCATGGCGGTGCCCTGAATGAAGTGAAGAAATACCCTTCGGGGCTCGATTACGTATTGTTTTATATTAGCCTAGCCTGATTCGGGTTCTCGATCTTTCTTTTTTTCTCGTCGTGAACCCAGTTACGTAGAAGTACATCAATGATGTATGATCCACTCTTTCCAAAATGCTCTTTGGCATAATCTTTGACCTCTTTCCATAAAAAAACATCACAATAAAGTGATCGACGGACTTTTTTTGACATACTTAAGTGGGTACTTTTAATCGTTACATGTTTGTTCTTGGCGTGAAGCCACTCTTCTAAAAGTTTTGCAACCACAACAGAGACAGATTCATCATGATTTTTATTGGCCAATTCCATGGCCTCTTCCCAAAGCTTTTGATCGATATTGATGGTTTGAGTCTTTACGCGTTTCATTTTTTGGTATGTATAGAGTTACCTATCTTGAAATATAACTTATATAGATATTTTAAGGTATGCAACCTTTTACTTATCCTTTTTAGTCTCTTTTTTATGATCTTCTTCTTGAATCTCAAGCATACGGTTTCTACTGTACCCAATGAGGATATAGGCTATAAAAAGTATAAAGCCTACAAGCATGATTGTGTCAACCATAGGATGCATTTACATCAACTCCTGAAAGTCACTATAGTTTTGTTTGATCGCTTCATAAAGTACAATAGATGCAGCGATAGAAAGATTAAGGCTTCTGCCCTCTTTGGTCATAGGAATGGTAATGCACTCCTCTTCTCTGGCATCAAGAAGCGGTTCCGGTAAGCCTTGTGTCTCACTTCCAAAAATAAGAAAATCTCCTTTTTGGTATGTTGCATCAAAATAGTTATTATCTTTTTTTGTCGTTGCAAAGAAAAAATTGCCTTTATCTTTGTTAGCGGCTTCAAAACTTTCCCAATCCTCCC
>JBFHUP010000366.1:0-1981 GCA_041589975.1 Sulfurimonadaceae bacterium
GGTGATATTACCTTTATCGAACTTCCAGAGATGGATGATGATGTGGATATGGGAAGCAGTGTAGCATTTGTAGAGTCTGTTAAAGCGGCATCAGATATCTATACACCGATTTCAGGAACCATTTGTGAAATCAACGAAGATCTTTTAGATGCTCCTGAGGTGCTTAATGGCGAAGCTATGACAACGTTTATCTTCAAACTTAAGGTAGCTAACGCTGATGAGTTGGATTCACTGATGAGTGAAGATGAGTACCAAAAATTTATTGAATCACTTTAAGAGAGCATTATGAAATATACTCCACATACAGAGGAACAAGTCAAGGAGATGCTTGACGTGATCGGACTTGAAAAGGAGTCTGATCTATTTTCATCCGTACCCCAAGAGCTGCAAGTACACGGAATCGATCTTCCCCAAGGTCTGGATGAGTTTTCTACGTTTGAAAAGTTTAAAGCCTTAGCGGCTAAAAACGTCACAAACAAAACCATCTTTATGGGCGGTGGTTATTATGACCATATCGTGCCAAGTGCCGTAGATGCTCTTGCAGGTAGAAGTGAGTTTTACACAGCCTATACACCGTATCAAGCAGAAGCTTCTCAAGGAACCTTAGGTGTTTTATATGAATACCAAAGTATGATCTGTGAACTAAGCGGTATGGATGTTTCCAATGCTTCGATGTATGATGGAGCGAGTGCTTTAGCAGAGTCAGCACTGATGGCTGTCCGTATTTCACGCAAACGTAACAAGATCCTGATCGATGGCGGTATCAACCCGACCTATATTGATGTCGTCAAGACCTATCTATCTTTTAGAGATATTGAGTTTGAAGTGATCGACGTCTATGATTTTGCTACCAATAAAGAAGCTGTATTAGGAAAAATTGATGACACGGTAGCCGGATATCTTTTCCAAGTACCTAACTTTTACGGAACGATCGATGACTTTTCAGAAATCATCGAAAAGCTGCATGAGCACAAAGCCTTAGCGGTTGTTTCTGCTTATCCGATCTCTTTAGGTATGTTAAAAGACCCGGGCAGTATGGGTGCGGATATCTTCTGTGCCGATGGTCAATGTCTGGGTAATTATATGAACTTTGGTGGTCCATCTTTTGGAATGATTGCGACCAAAGAGCAGTATATCCGTGATTTACCTGGTCGTATCATTGGTAGAACTTTAGATAAAGATGATAATGAGCTCTTTGTTCTGACGATGCAAGCACGTGAACAGCATATCCGTCGTCATCGTGCGACATCAAACATCTGTTCGAACCAAAACCTTGTGGCGGTTCGTTCGACAATTTTTATGTCCCTTTTGGGTAAAGATGGTCTGGCTGATATGGCCAACCTCTGTTTCCAAAAAGCAAGTTATCTCAAAGAGGAGCTTTCTAAAGTAGAGGGTGTAGAAGTACTTAATAAAGATAACTCATTTAATGAATTTGTTATCTCTACGCCGTTAGCCAGCGGTGAGCTTCTAGATAAATTACGTGATAAAGGTTTTTATGCCGGGATCAATCTTGCCAATATCAATGGGAAGTTACTCAAAGAGGTACTAATCAGTGTCACTGAAAAAAGAACCAAAGAGCAGATGGATGCTCTAGTAAAAGCGATTGGAGAAGTGCTATGAGTACTACAATAAAAACTATTTTTGACAAATCGCAAAAGGGTAGACGTGGGATCCAGCTTCCTCCAATGGATGTGGATGCAACGGCTACGATCAATAGTTCACTGCTTCGCAAAAACAAAGCACGATTGCCAGAAGTAAGTGAGTTTGATGTTGTCAGACACTTTACCAATCTGTCGAACAAAAATATGTCTATTGATAAAAACTTCTATCCGTTAGGGTCTTGTACGATGAAGTACAATCCGAAGATCGCCGAACGTGTAGCCAATCAAGATGGCTTTTTGAATCTGCATCCAGCGGTGGTAACCAACAACTTTAATGAAGATGTACAAGGCTCTTTAGAGACCATTAAAATGCTTGAAGA
>JBFHUP010000367.1:0-1963 GCA_041589975.1 Sulfurimonadaceae bacterium
AACAAAAGCTCTTACAACTCTTTTTGCAACATCAAAATGAGGCCCTAAGTCATGAAACCATTATGCAGCATCTCTGGGCCTTTGATGAGGAGCCAAGTGATCAATCCTTAAGAACCTACATCAAAAATCTGCGAAAGATCCTCGGAAAGGAGAGCATTGAAAGTATCAAACGATATGGCTATAAATTTAGCCCACTCAGAGGTTAGATCCCTTCGAGCTTTTTTTTCACTCTATGTACTGTTAACGCTTTTTATCTTAAGCTTTTTAGCCTACTTCTATTTTCAGTCCGAAAAAAAGATGATGCTTTCGCATTGGCGGATGGAGCTGCAGCTACAGAGTGAATCCTTTCTGCCCCGTCTTAAAAAAGCCCACTACAACTTTGCACACAACCAAAGCTACCCACGCAGTGACACGTTTAGCTCAGGTATTTACGATATCGATAAAACAGCTATCTTTTCAACACTAAGAACACCCTATGTGGATCTTAATGAAGTGATCTCACTTAATGAAGGTTATATCCAACTCGTTATCCAACCCGAGTTTTACTATCTGGGGGCCAAATATATTGTTTTGGAAGTACCCGATGATGGTGTATGGTTTTCTCAGACGCTTCAAACCATTATCATCTTTTTTACACTCATCTTTGTTCTGCTTTTACTGTCGGGATGGTATCTGGGCAAACTTTTCTTGCGTCCCATGAAAGAGGCGGTTTCACTGCTTGACCGTTTTATCAAAGATACCACCCATGAGCTCAATACGCCGGTAGCCACCATTTTGTCAAACATTGAGACCATCAACACCCAAACCGTAGATGATAAAACAGCCAAAAAACTGCAACGTATCGATATCGCATCACGCACCATATCAACACTCTATGATGATCTCACCTATTTGGTGCTCAATCATAATATCCCCACAAAAGATGAAGAGCTCAATTTAAGTGAACTTTTACATGAACGCATAGACTATTTTGATTTAGCCATCAAACAAAAGAAGCTCCAACTCGAAACAGAGATAGCTCAAGGTGTAAGCTTTTTTGCAGATCGAACCAAGATGACCCGATTAATTGATAATCTACTATCCAATGCCATTAAATATAACGCCCTTAAAGGTGAGCTTGCGGTCACGCTGACGTCTGATCAACTAAGCATTGCCAACAGCGGCAAAGGAATAGCCAAAGAGAAACTCTCAACCATCTTTAACCGTTATGTCCGAGCAGACAACGTGGCAGGAGGCTTTGGTATCGGACTACATATTGTCTCCAAGATTGCCAAACTTTATAAGATTAAACTTGAGATCGATTCAGAACCTCATAAAATGACAAGGATAACACTATCATGGTAAAAAAACTTCTACTGCTTAGCATCTTGTTTACCGCTTTACACGCCAATAATTTTGATCAAAAGTGTGTCGCCTGTCACGCCAAACTTCCCATCTCCTTTGATAAGTTTTACATGAAATACCTCATCATGTTTTCGAGTAAAAAATATATCAAAGAGGCGATGTTTTCGTATCTTAAAGATCCCATGCTTAATCTGACGGTTTTAAGTAAAGAGGAGATTCAAAAGATGGGACTGATGCCCAAACTGGATATTTCCGATGAGGAGCTAAAAAGCCTGATTGATGAGTATATCAAGCGTTATGATGTGAAAAAGAAGCTTCATTAATCACATAACGAAGCCTTGTCATAGATGGCTAGAATGGTTTAGCGATTACCATGACAACAATAAAGATCATCAACAGTGTCGGAACTTCATTGAGGATTCTGTAAAACTTACCACTCTTTGCAGGAGCTGCCTCAGCCAAATCTCTAACGGTTTTTCCCAGATAAAATGTATAAACGACTAAAAAGAGTACAAACAGCAGTTTAGCATGCAACCATCCACCGGTTTTAAACAGATTCACATCCACTTGCATATTGGCCCAGATCAGCAGTCCGCCCGTAATGAGTGTCGCCCACATC
>JBFHUP010000368.1:0-1945 GCA_041589975.1 Sulfurimonadaceae bacterium
GATTCAAGCAGTCGGTGTTACACCGGATATTGAAGTGGTACAAGGTAAGGTAACCAAAGAGGAAGAGAATGGATTTAACATTAAAGAGTCCGATCTGAAAAACAGACTCGAGGGTGAGCTGGCTAAGATTGATGGCAAAGATCCTAAAAAAGATAAAAAGAAAAAAGATAAAAAAGATATTATCACTGCTGAGATGATCGATGATGACCTACAACTCAAATCAGGCATTGATATCTTAAAAGCACTGATTATTACAAATCGTTAAAGGGACTAAAGTGGAAAAAAGAGCACTACTATACGAGGGGAAAGCGAAAAAGCTTTTTTATACTGATGATGACAATTTACTGATCTCAGAATTTAAAGATAGTCTCACAGCTTTTAATGGCGAAAAGAAGTCAAGCGAAGCAGGTAAGGGAGCACTTAACAATAAGATCTCTACCGAGCTTTTTAAGCTTCTTGAAAAGCATGGGATAGAAACACACTTTGTAGAGATGATGGATGAAAATCACATGATCCACAAAAAAGTTGATGTTATCCTAATCGAAGTGATCGTTAGAAACATTGCAGCAGGAAGTCTGTGTAGAAACTTCGGTATTGAAGAGGGAAAAATTTTACCTTTCACGCTGGTAGAGTTTGATTACAAAAATGATGAACTCGGAGATCCGAAGCTTAATGATCAACACGCCCTTATCCTGGAACTGGTAGAAAATCAAGAAGAGCTTGATCAACTCAGAGTTATGGCTCGACAAGTTAATGATATCTTACGCCCCTACTTTGCATCCAAAGGTCTTAACCTGGTAGATTTCAAACTCGAATTTGGTAAAGACAAAGATGGCAAGATCATTTTAGCAGATGAGATCAGTCCGGATAACTGCCGCTTCTGGGATATGGAGACAGGTGAAAAAATGGATAAAGACCGTTTTCGTCAAGGTCTGGGTGGGCTTAAAGTAGCTTACGAAGAAGTACTCAATAGAATTTTAAAAAAATAAGGACAACTATGACAGCAATTGTAAACATTTCACTTAAAGCGGGTGTATTAGATTCTCAAGGAAAAGCCGTTCATCATGCTTTAGATGCACTCAAATTTGAAGGTGTAGAAGATGTTCGCGTAGGCAAACAGATTATTTTAAAACTTGCTTCCACCTCTAAAGAAGCTGCCCAAAAAGAGGTCGCAGAGATGTGTGAAGCACTATTGGCTAACACGGTTATTGAAGATTATGAAGTAGAGATTCAAGCATGAATGTAGCTGTTTTACTCTTTCCGGGTACCAACTGTGATTTGGATACAAAATATGCTTTTGAAACCTTAGGTCATACGGTCACCATAGTATGGCATAAAGAGAGTAGCTTGCCTGACAACACTGAACTGGTTGTGGTCGCGGGAGGATTTTCTTATGGAGACTATCTGCGTTCCGGAGCCATCGCCCGCTTTTCCCCTATTATTAAAGCAGTAACAGCCTATGCCAATGCAGGCGGAAAAGTTTTGGGTATATGTAACGGTTTTCAGATTCTTACTGAAGCCGGTCTGCTTCCGGGTGCTTTAAAACGAAATGAAGGTCTGCATTTTATCTCTAAACACCATCACCTAAAAGTTGTAAATAACGACAACACTTTTTTACAAAAACTCAACAATGGCGATGTGGTGAATATTCCAATCGCTCACCACGACGGCAACTATTATGCAGATGAAGCAACCATTAAAGAGCTTTATGCCAATAATCAGGTTCTGCTTCAATATTGTAATGCCAAAGGCGAGATCTCTAATCCTAATGGATCTATAGATGCTATTGCGGGTATCTGTAACAAAAACAAGAATGTTTTTGGTCTGATGCCGCACCCCGAACGTGCGATGGAGACACTGCTAGGTTCAGCAGATGGTGTAGCTATGCTTGAAGGAATCTCTGCCTAAATGCTTAAATATCTTCTGTCACTATTACTGATTCTCA
>JBFHUP010000369.1:0-1943 GCA_041589975.1 Sulfurimonadaceae bacterium
ATTTATTGGTGATGCAGGCAGAAGATGATACTCAGGGTGACGGGGACACTGGTGATAGCAGTGAAGAGCAGGTCGAAAATATTCTTAATATTTACAACAATTTGGAAGAGGGAATCTTGCTGATTGAAGGCAATACGGTTCTTATGGCTAATCGGAAATTTTTAGAACTCAGCGGTTTTGCTGATTTTGAAGCCGTAAAACTTGAATTGACAGATTTGAGCTCACTTTTTGTCTCCTATCCCGAGAGCATGGATGCTTTAGATACTAAAAGTTTTTTACAGCAGGTCAAGCAGTCCAAAGTATCAGAGCGATCCGTTATTGTAGAAAAAAATGGCCACTATTTAGAGTACCAGCTTAATGCCATACCTATGAAAAACAGCAGTCAGTATATATTAACTTTCACAGAGATTACAGGTATTGTCTCAAAATATAAAGTGAGTCATGTTACCCAGCTTCCAAATGGTTACTCACTTCGAGAAAAGCTTAAAATTTATAATATTGAGACTCCGGAGTTTTATGTGGTCACTACCATGGTCAAACATTTTGATCCATTCACCCAATATTACGGCAAACTTGCGGCTAATGACTTGGAACGTTATGTGGTAGAACGTATTGAAAAAGCCTTAAAAGATGCAGGAGCCAATGATCAGTGTTATTTTGCCCAATTTGCACGTAATCAGTTTGTCATAGTCAGTACATCTGATATAGAGTATATTATGAAATATCTTCACAAAATCCATCTTAATGAGTTCCGTATTACGAGCTCCTCAGCGGTGATTGATAAGGAGAAGATTGATATAGATCCTGTGTTTAAATTTTCTAAGTATGAAAGTGAGGAGAACATCGAAAAAATCGAGATTAAGATTCTCAATGATTTTGATGAACTGAGTTACAGCTATATGTAAAATATTTCAATTTGTCATATAGTGACAAAGAGAGCGTAAAAAACCTTACAATCTGTTCTTAATACTATTATGAAGTTTTAAATTAAATCAGGTAAAATATCGCTATCAAAAGGACTGTAAAGTGGATGATAATAAACAAAAAGCATTAGACTTAGCTCTAAAACAGATTGATAAGGCTTTTGGCAAGGGTGCTTTAGTACGCTTAGGTGACAAAGTAGTTGAGCCAATCGAGGCGATCTCTACAGGTTCTTTAGGTTTGGATATGGCATTGGGGATCGGTGGTATTCCTGAGGGCCGTGTTGTTGAAATTTATGGACCGGAGAGTTCAGGTAAAACAACATTGACCCTGCATTTAATTGCAGAGTGTCAGAAAAAAGGCGGTGTGTGTGCATTTATCGATGCGGAACATGCCTTGGATGTCAGTTATGCTAAAAGTATCGGTGTTGATGTTGAAAACCTGCTGGTTTCACAGCCAGACTATGGAGAACAAGCTTTAGATATTTTAGAAACCGTAGCCCGAAGCGGTGCGGTAGATCTGATCATCGTCGACTCGGTAGCAGCTTTAACACCAAAAAGCGAGATCGAAGGTGAGATGTCAGATATGCAAGTCGGTCTGCAGGCTCGTTTGATGTCAAAGGCTTTGCGTAAGATTACTTCCATTTTGCATAAGATGAACACAACGGTTGTCTTTATTAACCAGATTCGTATGAAGATCGGTATGACAGGCTATGGAAGTCCTGAGACAACAACAGGGGGTAATGCCTTGAAGTTTTACGCCTCTGTAAGACTTGATATTCGTCGTATTGCGTCACTCAAACAGGGTGACAGTCCTATTGGAAACAGAACAAAAGTTAAAATCGTTAAAAATAAGGTGGCTCCACCATTTAAAATAACTGAGTTTGATATCATGTTTGGAGAGGGTATCTCTAAAGCTGGTGAACTGGTAGATTACGGGGTGAAGCTTGATATTATTGACAAGGCAGGAGCATGGTTTGCCTACAATAATGAAAAACTGGGTCAAGGACGTGAAAACGTTAA
>JBFHUP010000370.1:0-1926 GCA_041589975.1 Sulfurimonadaceae bacterium
ATCATGTTTTGGGGAGAGTCCTCTTCGTAGTCATTATAGTCATTGGACATGACGGCTAAGACATTGATCCCTTCATCTTGTAAAATTTTACAATCCTTGCTAAGTTGTTCTGCGATGCGGATCACATAAGGACAATGATTACAAATAAACATCACGAGTAGTCCTTTGTCACCTAGGTGGTCACTCATCGTAAAACTTTTTCCCTGAGCATCTTTGAGGGTAAACTCAGGAGCTTTAAATCCAAAATCACATACTGGTGTATCTAAAAGCATCTACATTCCTTTAGGTATTGTGACTGCTTCAAACAGTTTGGTCATTCTTTCATCTACGTAGTTAGCCAGTTTGTCCATGGCCAGTTTATGGTTTTGCATAAAATCTGCATGAGCATTTTCATCGGTGTAGTTGGTTACGACAAATATTCCGCCTGCCGGGATATCAAACTCTTGAGCGACGCGTAAAAAGGCAAAAAACTCCATATTTTCAAGCCCGATGCCGAATTTTTGGAAGTTTTGAGCCAGTTTCATATTGGTTGATATGTAATTAGATGAGTTGACCATCGTCTCATGTGTGACGTTTTTGGCATCAGCGGCTACGACATTATCGATGGGGGTATAGGCATTTTTTTCTAAAAAACTGAGCTCTATTTGAGAGGCTTGCATCGATTCGACGATATCAAAAGGTTTGTATTGGCCGTAACTGCCGGCACTGCCTACAAAAAGCAAAAACTCTGGCGGATTCATGATGCAGGCTCTGGTAAGGTTGAGTGTCATATCCACCAATCCCACACCCATAGGCGTAGCAAAAGAGAAGGTCTCGTTATTTCCGGCACAGACAATCATCAGCTTTCCTATTTAAACAGTGCCAAGATCACGGCAATTAGGATAAATCCGACGAGGTTGTAGCCAGTGTTGATAAAAAAGATCTTGCCCGGGCTTTTATCGAGATAGTTAAAATAGACCGCTCCCATTTGAGAGGCTGCGATAAAGCCTACCCATGCCATAGCGGCATATTTAATATGGCTTAAGATCGTTGTATCTGCGATGTTGGTCATATGGGTTAGGGCAAAGGCAGTTAAAAATGCACCGATAAAAGAAAAGATATATCCTTTGGTTGGTGGTGGGACCTCTTTGAGGTTGATCTGATCAAACTTCATCGCTGTCATCCAAGCTTTTCCAAACAACAGGGGTGAATACCAAAGGGCACCTAAGAAAAAGTAGGCAAAGGCTGCTGTGAACAGGGCAATTAAATTAACTTCCATAATCTCTCTTTTTTGCCACCATTCTACTTAAGATTGTTTGTATTGAGTTTAAAGATCAGGTTAATCGTCGGCTTTTAGCAAGTTAAGCCTTGCGGGGCAAATACTTTTTTAAAACCGCAAGCAGGTCCTCATTGTCAATCGGTTTAGCAATAAAGTCATCCATGCCTGCTTCTAGGAAACGCTCTTTATCGCCTTTCATGGTGTTTGCGGTTAATGCCACTATAGGAGGAAGCTTGTCATATTGTTTTCTCAGTTTGTACATGGTCTGTATACCTCCGAGATTGGGCATGTTTTCATCCATAAAGATGATCTGGAAATGATCCTCTTTATAGATTTTTAAAGCTTCCAGACCATCATTGGCTACTTCTGAGCTTAACCCATATTCATCTAAAAGAATCTCAATCAGCATCTGATTGGTTTTATTGTCTTCCACGATGAGAGCATGACCCTTAAATGTGTCGGCATCCAAAAGCTCTGTTTTAGCATCGCTTTTTTCGCTTGCATACGTAACACTTTGTAGTGGAAGGGTTAGCGTAAAGGTACTGCCTTGACCCTCTTGGCTTTGTACTTTTAAAGATCCCTTCATCATGTTTGCCAGTTCTGAAGAGATGGAAAGACCCAGTCCTGTACCTCCATACTCTCGGGTTGTTGAGGTGTCGGCTTGCTCA
>JBFHUP010000371.1:0-1921 GCA_041589975.1 Sulfurimonadaceae bacterium
CAAGAAGCTGAACGTCAAAGACGTGCGAAAAAAGCGGAACGTGAAAAGGCCAAACTTCTTTTAGCTCAAACCCGTGCTAAACAGGCTCGTGCCCAGCAAGAGGCCGCCTCAGCTAAAAAAGTTCGACAAGAAGCTGCGAAGCAAGCCCGCTTGAAAAAAGAGCAGGCTGCTCAAGCCAAAGCGGATCGAATTGCTAAACAAAAAGCAGCCCGTATTGCCAAAGAGAAGGCTCGTAAAGAGGCTGCAAAGAAAAAAGCGGCTGAACAGCGTATCTCCCAAAAAGAGTTGGCTTCTCATAAACGAAACAGTAAGCTAACGATTAATGAGCAGATTGTGAAACTTGTTGAGGGCAAACTTTCTGAGAAAGATCTCAATCAACTTAAAATCTTGCTTCTTTCACGATAAAAGCCCCGCTAGGGGGTTTACCCTATCTTTGTTGTTTTAATACTCTATCTAAAGTCCTGTGTGTTGTTAACAAAGGGTTATCATAATCTTTGGAGAGATAGATAATCAGCTCATCTGTATTAGTAAAGCTCATCTCCTTAAAATGTGGGCTAAACTTCAAAATGATATGTCTGACGCTTTTAAAAAGGTCTCTATACTTCTTTTCGTGGCACTGTTGTGTTAGGGAGTCAAAAATAGGTTTAGCCAGTCCCAAAAGCTCCTTATGTTTGGCCCTTTTAAAAGCAAAGGTGTTTTTAATCAATTTGGCTTTTATCTGACAACTTTTCGTAAAAGGGATAAAAGCTTCATCCACCAAAGCTTCAGATGAGGCTAAGGAGTGTGATTGTTCCGTTTGTACCATGTAGTTTTTAAGTAGCACCTGTGGTGAGGCTTTGCGAGATTTTTTACTGTTATAAAAGAGTGGCTCTCCTGTGCGTAATTGAGGTAAATAGGCATAGAGTTTAAGCTTTTTATCTTTTTTTTCTGCAGTAAAATGTATGGCGGTATCGCCTTTACGGCGATAAAGGAGTTGTTGACATCGGGGTGTTTTGCAGTAGCTTTCATAGATGTAGCTTTTGTTATTGTAGGGATGTTTAGGGATATTAAAATGGATCAAAACTCTTTGAGGTTTGTCGTTGTTTAATGGATACAGGGTAATCGCAAACTTCTGTTCACCTTGAAAGCTGTTATAAACACGAGGCTTAGGATCTAAAGAGTCAGCTGCAAAGCCAAGCGTTGTGATAAGAAGTAATGATAGCATATAAGGCTTAGCACAAAACATCAACACCCTTTAATAGCTCATATTTCGCATTCGTACAAAAGATATGCTTATATCATAACAATTTATTTCAATAAAAGCTATACAAAATGATCAAAATCTTCTGATCTGATTATTTGTAGAGAGAAACATCTACGATAAACCTGTCTACTAAGGTCTTGCGTCCCAGTAAAACAGCAGATCGCATTTCATGTCGTGTGGTCAGGGAAAAAATGGTATCGTACTCCTGATCATTGATTAAGACACGCAGTTTTATAAAGGCACGATGCTGCTTATTGCCTTGGGAGCTCTTGACATTTTTCATTTTTATTAAAGGGTACTGATAGATACGCTTAGAATTTAAAGGGGAGAATCTGACGCTTTTTTTTCTATGATCGATATCAATATAGTTGCAGTGTAAAGCAGATGAGTAGGCACCCGTATCGACTTTGGCTGTAATATCATACAGTGACATATCAGGAAAAGATATAGAAACTTTAGAACCAATTATCTCTTTTCCATTACACTCTTTGGCTTCTGTAATAGATAAAGAAGTTAAGAAAAATAATCCCCATAGCAGGGTAAAAAAGTTAACCTTCTTTCTCTTCTTCATTGCTCGAGCCTCCTGATGAACGTGTTGTCTTTTTAACAAAGTGAATCGATTTCTCCTCTTTGAGTCTTAACAATAATTGATGCAGCAATCTATTTTTAACTTCGGTC
>JBFHUP010000372.1:0-1919 GCA_041589975.1 Sulfurimonadaceae bacterium
ATGATGGGTCACTCGATCTTCTCGTTGCCTTTTATTTTTATTGCAATGATTGTGGCCAGTAACGGATGGTTTGGGTTTAGACTGTTGGCATTAGGTGTTTTGGCGGCATTTACGGCTCGTAATTTTGCTATGGCTTTTAACCGATATGTAGATAGAGAGATCGATGTCTTAAATGAACGTACTAAAGGGCGTCCCAGTGTAGATGGACGGGTCAAAGACCGAGAACTCAAATTTTTCATGGGTATTAATGCCCTTGGATTTGTGTTGGTGGCACTTTTTATTAACAGTATGGCCTTTTGGTTATCTTTTCCGATCCTTTTTGTATTGGCTGCCTACTCCTATTTTAAACGATTTTCTGAATTGGCTCATTTGATTTTAGGTTTTACGCTAGCTTTAGCTCCGATAGCAGGTGCTATTGCAGTTTTAGAAAGTGTACCTCTTTGGTCAGTTACTTTGGCTGTTGGGGTTATGTTTTGGGTAGCTGGTTTTGACATCTTATACTCTTTACAAGATATGGAATTTGACAAAAAGATGGGTCTTTTTTCTATCCCGTCACGATTTGGTCCCTCAATATCTCTACTTATTGCGGAATCTTTTCATGTCTTGACGGTGGCATTTTGGAGCATCTTTGTTCTGCAAGCTGGGTTAGGTTTTTTTGCGTTTCTTGCTTTAGGTCTTGCCGCGGCCATGCTTGCATATGAACACCGTTTAGTAAGAGAAGATTTTAGCAAAATCGATAGAGCATTTTTTACAGTTAATGGTTACTTAGGTATTGTTTTTTTAGCTCTTATTATAGTTGACAGGTTTGTCGCATGAGCGTGCGTTTGATACCGGCACCAATCTCGGTCACTTTTTCTCAGGAAAATGAAGATAAAGAGGGTTTTGAACGGGAGTATCATTCGCTTAGTGGTGCCGATGATGATCCTATAGGTCAGTGGTTGAAACTTGCTAAAGCTAAAGGGGATACACAAGAGACTGATAAAGTACTATTGCAGCTTATGATAGAAATGCACCGTAAGATTGATCATCTGGAACGTTTGATTAAAGACGAAGCTCCCGAACGTCTTGCTTTGAAAAGTGATACGATGATTGCTCAAATTGGTTTTGAAATGTTTGAACTGCAAGAGCCTATGTTTATAAAAGGAACTATCTATTATGGTCGCTTGAACATGCCTGTCTACCCTCAACGAGAGGTTGCGGTATTTTTTGAAGCCTTAGATGAGAAGCAGGGAAAGATCATAAGGATTCATGAACGGGATCAGATTGAATGGAATGCTTACGTTACTGCAAGAGAACGTGTTATGATACGAGAAATGAAAGGGCGTTCATGAGTTTGAACTTGGAGTATGCACTTTATGCTATGGCTTTTTTGCTTGTCGTCATGTTTCTATATAGCTGGATTCGTGAAAAAGAGAACAGTAAAAAGATCCGCATACTAGCGAAATCTGTAGGTGAAATGAGTCGACAGATTTATGAGAGTGAGAAGCGAATTGGTGAACACATCAAGGAGCTACAAGCTGTCAAAGAGGGCTTAAGCAGTGCAGATATAGAAACACTTGTAGATATCAATGTCTCAGAAAAGCTTATTCCTATTAATCAGGCTATAGGCGTTTTACAACAGGATATGCAAGCGTTTGGTGAAGAGTTTGCAGGAAGAATTGTCCGTATAGAAAATAATTTAAAAGAAGCATCCATAAACAGAGCCAACGTGGGTGGAGCCGATGATAAGCGGATATTACAACTTTATTCTCAAGGAAATTCTGTAGAAGATATTGCAAAAGAACTTCGTATCAGCACTCCTGAAGTTGAATTTTCTTTAAAATTGGCAGATCTTCGATAATTCTCTTGCATTTAAAAAAAAGTAATGGTATAATTCCGTCCTCTTAAAAATTATAATTTGCGCTCGTAGCTCAGCTGGA
>JBFHUP010000373.1:0-1901 GCA_041589975.1 Sulfurimonadaceae bacterium
AGGTGCCACATCCACAGCAATCCTGCAAAGTTCTTCCTTGGTGACACTTATGACGCTTTCCTTTGTGAGTGCCGGTTTGATGAGCCTATATTCCGGTATTGCCGTCATCTTTGGTTCCAATTTAGGGACAACGGTAACAGCATGGATTGTTGCCACGGTGGGATTTAAAATCAAAATTGAGCTTTTTTCATTGCCTATGATAGGTTTAGGGGGCTTTCTTTTGGTTTTGGGGTTAAAAAATAGAAAAATAGCCGCTTTTGCCAAACTTTTAATCGGTTTTGGTCTGCTCTTTTTTGGCCTGCAGATTATGAAAGAAGCCTTAACTTCAACCGCACAAACCTTGGATCTCTCTTTGTTTAAAGAGTCTTCAAAGTATGTATTTGTCCTGATCGGCTTTATCTTAACAGCCTTAATCCAATCAAGCTCTGCGGCCATGGCTATTGTTCTGACATCTTTGTATGCAGGCATTTTAAGCTTTGAACAGTCTACGGCAATGGTAATCGGAACCAATATAGGCACAACGGTTACAGCACTGCTTGGTGCAATTGGTGGGATTCCTGATAAAAAACGTGCGGCAGCTGCTCATTTTGTTTTTAATCTCTTTACAGCCGTTGTAGCTTTATTGATGCTGCCACTTTTAACGCATCTGATTATAGAAACTTTTGCCATGCAAAAAGATCCGGTTGTTGCATTGGCCATATTTCATACGCTTTTTAACTTGATCGGGGTTATTTTACTGACGCCTTTTATTGGTCTTTTAGCTTCATGGCTTAACAAACATTTTTTGCATAAACAAGAGGTTCCGACTCACTATATCCATCTGGTTGATCCCAAAATTCCCGATACCGCTTTTGTTGCTTTAAGAAATGAGGTAAGTTATCTGTTTGTTAAAACAATGAAGTTTGCCTTGCTTATAGCCAATATCAAACCCAGTGATATTATTAAGAAAAAAATTGATATTAAAGACTTAACGATAACCAACCAATATCGCATCCCCTTTGATTATGAAAGTGCTTATGAAGTTTTAAAAGATATAGAGATTGATATTTTAGAGTTTATCGCTATTTTGACGCAGTCTAACTTGAGTAAAGAACAGGGTGAGAGTATAGAACTACTTTTAATGTCAGTGCGTGAAAGTGTCTATGCGGCAAAAATATTAAAGGATGTCAAAGAGAATATCGATACATTTACCGAAAGTGAAAATGTGATGATTATCCATACCTTTGAAGCTATCAGACGTAATCTTGCCTATATGATGAATATTTTTATCAACTACATTAATGAAACATGGGATCAAGATAAGTGCTTAAATAAGTTTCAAAAAGGGAAAGAGGAGAATCAGATGATTCTTAGAAAAGCCACCGCCAATGTGGGACAAAAAGGTGTTAATGAAAAGGTGGTGGCCTCATTACTTAATACCAACCGCAGTGTTTTTAACGCCTCTGAGTCGTTGATGAATGCTTCTAAGGCTACTATGATACATTATGCGATTGATATTGAAGAAGAGGGATAAAATGTCGTTGTGTATGCTCTGAATCGAGCATACACAGGGTTGTGATTAGAGTGCTTTAGCCATCACGCGGTTCAGTCGTGCAATAAATTCAGCCGGATTATTAAGTTCTCTGCCATCGGCAAGATTGGCTTGATCTAAAAGAAGATTAGCGATATCAATGGTCATGTTTTGATCACGATTTTCTTGAAGTTTTGTCAAGAGTTCATGTTTCGGATTGATCTCTAAAATAGGTTTTGGATCTTCACCCATGGATTGACCCATCTGCTTCATCATCTGTTGCATCGCATAGGCTGGATCATCTTTGTCATCAACCACACAAGCAGGCGATTCTGTAAGACGTGTAGAGACTTTAACAGATTTGACATTCTCACCTAAGATATCAGCGATC
>JBFHUP010000374.1:0-1888 GCA_041589975.1 Sulfurimonadaceae bacterium
ATAACGTATGAACAAAATGTAGAGTTTAAATATACTTTGCCTGATGATGAAGAGGAGCAAGTCCTAGAATCAGAAATAACGATGGTTTGGGAAGAGAGTCTTGAAGCATTTTTAAAAGAGCACGCTGATAAACCTTATGAAGTACATACCTTTAAATACGAAAATCAATACAATTTCGCCTTAACTCAAGCCGAAAGCCGTTTTGAAGATCAACTCGAAGAGGTCGAAGAGGAGATCGCTAACAAGATGAAGTATGGCTTTGAGTTTACAGGACAGCTACATAACGACGACTAAGTCACTAATGTTTAAATTTCCTTTGTTTGGATAGAATGGCATTAAAAAGAAGATGATGCAGACTCTAGAAGAACTAAAAGCTGGAAAATACCAAGGTGCGACAAGCCTGAAACTATCAGAAGAGCTTACAACATTCCCGCAAGAGATCTTTGATCTGGCTGATACCTTGGAACTTTTAGATTTAAGTCATAATAGACTTTCGACAATTCCGGATCTCAGTGCTTTTACAAATCTCAAACAAGCTTTTATCTCATTTAACCGATTGACTTCAGTCCCTGACAGTTTTAAATCTTGCGATAAACTTTATATGCTGGGTCTTAAAGGCAATCAGATTGAAACTTTTGATGAGGATATTTTACCTCGTTCAATCAGCTGGCTTATTCTGACTGATAACAAAATCACAAAGCTTCCACAATCAATAGGCAAGTTAGAAAATCTGCAAAAGTTTCCTATTGCCGGAAACCTAATAACCAGGTTACCAGATGAGATGTCCGCCTGTAAGAACTTAGAACTTTTAAGAGTCTCCGCTAACCGTTTGCAGGAGATTCCGGATTGGTTATTAGAACTTCCTAAACTTTCATGGTTTGCCTTTTCAGGAAATCCATGTTCAAAAAGTCTAGAGACAAAAATTGAGGAAGTCCATTACGAGAGCTTAAAGATTAAAGAAGTGCTAGGTGAGGGGGCTTCTGGTATTATCTCTAGGGGATATAGTGAAACTCTTGGTCGTGATGTTGCAGTGAAGCTCTTTAAAGGTGACATTACAAGTGACGGTTATGCCAAAGATGAGATGCATGCTTATATGAGTATGGAAGATCATGACAATCTCATTAAGGTGTTAGCTAAGATCAAAGGGGATAATCCTTTAGGATTGTTGTTGGAATTGATACCAAAGCAGTATGAAAACCTTGGGTTTCCTCCTGATTTTCAGACCTGTACTCGTGATACTTTTAGAGAGGGTGAAGTGTTTAGTATGCAGACAATTGAGACTGTAGCAAAGGCTATACTATCGGTAGCAAGAGATATTCACCAAAAGGGTATGATGCATGGCGATCTCTATGCTCACAATATTTTGATAGACAGGGAAAATGACCACTGTTATTTAGGTGACTTTGGGGCCGCAAGTTTTTATGACACAAACAATAAAAAATTTGAAAAGCTTGAAGTCAGAGCCTTTGGTTGTCTGTTGGATGATATGTTAAGTTTTTGCGAGGATACCTCGAGTGAAAGCTATCAACGTATGCAAAACCTTAGTCAAAAATGCATGCAAAAAGATCAAACGCTTAGACCAACATTTAGTGAAATAGAACTCTGAAGTCATCCCTTTTACCTTTTCTAAATATAACACGATAAAATAATGAGATGAAACATATAGATTTTAACCATCAGCGTATCACACCTTCAAAAGTTGTTTGTATCGGACGTAACTATGTAGAGCATATTCAAGAGTTAGGCAATGAAATCCCTGAAAATATGGTAGTTTTTAATAAACCGAACTCCGCGATTTCAAAAAGTTTACACTATATAGATGAAACTACACGTTTTGAAGCAGAGATCTGTTTTTTAGTTCACGATAAAAAGTTGTCTGGTATTGGGG
>JBFHUP010000375.1:0-1888 GCA_041589975.1 Sulfurimonadaceae bacterium
AGATGAGATTACCGTCATGGAAGTGACTGGTTTTGACGGCTTTATTATGATGCCATTAACGGGATATATTAGCCGTTATGGTCTGGAATATTTTGATTTGTCTACTCGGGCTTTATATGAGATGACAAAGTGTTTTACTGCAGAGTTTGATATCCGCTTTTTTATTGAAAAGTATCCTGATCAGATGTTTGAGTTACTTTCACAATGGGCGAAGGATCCTAATGTGCATGTCCGACGATTGGTGAGTGAAGGTACACGACCAAGACTTCCGTGGGCATTTCAGCTTAAGGCATTTATTAAAGATCCTACTTATGTGATTGCACTGCTGACACTGCTTAAAGATGATTGTGAGCTTTATGTCAGACGTTCTGTGGCTAATAACCTTAATGATATCTCTAAAGAGCATCCTCAAATTGTCATTGAGACTTTAAAGAGTTGGCAAAATGGGAGTAAAGAGATGGCTTGGATAACCAAGCATGCATTAAGAACTTTGGTTAAAGCAGCTGATCCAAGAGCTCTTGAATTGCTTGGATACAGCTCAGAAATTAAGCTTGAAAGCAGCCTAAGACTTTCTACAACAGAACTTAATATCGGTGATACATTAGCTTTTGAGGTATGTTTAAAAAACAAAGATACAAAAGCAGCAGATCTATTGATAGATTATATTGTCTGGTATCAAAAAAAGAGTGGAAAACGCACGCCTAAAGTCTTTAAATTGCTACAAAAAAAGATCGCTCCAGGATCAATTATAGAGCTTAAAAAAGAGCATAAATTTAGAGACCTTACAACACGAAAACATCATGCGGGGGTGCATGAAATAGCTTTACAGATCAATGGTAAAGTGTGTAGAAAAGAAACTTTTCGGCTTAAAAACTAGCTTTTTACCATTTTTTTGAGTTACTAAGTTACACAAAAGAATAAAAAATAAAATTATCATTTTATTTACTTCTCTTTAACCTTTGTTTCTATAAAATACAACATTCTATATTCAAAAAAGGAGTAGCTCATGCAGATTGATTTAGTTTCCGAGGCTTTAACATTTATGCTGCTAGGTATGGGGATAGTTTTTGTATTTATTATCCTTATGATCATCGCTATGAACATTTTACGAGCTTTTGTACAGAGATGTTTCCCCGATGATACAAGCGGACCGGCTGCAGGTAGCACAGGATCAACTGCATCAGCAGCTCAAGTCGCGTCTCAAAAAAGTAATAACAAGATCGCAGCGATTATCGGTGCGATTTGTAGACAGCAAGAATCGAAGTAAGGATTACAATGGCTAAGAAGTTTATTGATATTATGGATACGACATTCAGAGACGGATTTCAATCTGTTTTTGGTGGTCGTGTTCTTATGAACGACTTTTTTCCTGCAGTAGAAGCTGCAAAGCATGCAGGAATTACACACTTTGAGTTTGGTGGTGGAGCACGTTTCCAATCACTTTACTTTTACCTCAATGAGAATGCTTTTGAGATGATGGACCGTTTCCGTGAAATCGTTGGACCGGAAGCTAACCTTCAAACACTGGCACGTGGTGTTAACACCGTTATGTTAGATACAGGTTCTCGTGAACTTGTTGACCTTCACGCTAAGATGTTCAAAAAGCACGGTACGACAACGATCCGTAACTTTGATGCACTTAATGATGTTGAGAACCTGAAATACTCAGGTGAGCGTATTACACACCATGGTCTTAAGCATGAGGTGGTTGTAACACTTATGGACCTTCCTCCAAAATGTGAAGGGGCTCACGATGTCGCATTTTATGAGAAGACTTTACGTGATATTTTAGATTCAGGTATCCCTTATGACTCTATCTGTTTTAAAGATGCGTCTGGTACAAGTAATCCTAACAAAGTTCATGAGACAATCAAAATGGCTCGTAAAT
>JBFHUP010000376.1:0-1870 GCA_041589975.1 Sulfurimonadaceae bacterium
CCTTTTTTTAAGCCTTTCAGGCGTAAAACATCATCTTTTTGTGCCTGATAGACAGTGGCATGTTCAAGTGGGGTCTCATTGAGTAATATCTCTTGGTAATGGGCACCGGTTAAGGTAAAGATGAGATCCCCTTCAAAAATGATCTCATGGGCAAAAAAGATCTCATAACAAAGAAAATTTTTGGGATGACCTAAAAGTGCCAGAGCTGTAACAAAAGATGTCTGATCATTGGCCCCCTTGGGACTCATACCACAATCCTGTTTTCCAAATGCCCGATGTGTTACTTCAAACCCTATACTGTTGCTTCCCAGTTTAAACATGTTCATCTCTGACTTTAAAAGTAATGATGTCAGAAGGCTTGAGTGATTCAAAATCATCAAAGTCTGTATGCCCAATAATATGCCAGCCACCGGGAGAGTCTTCGGAGTAGATACCCGTTTGTCCTGCGGCAATAGCTACAGAGCCTTTGGGAACCTTGACTCTGGGTGTATCACGTCTGGGTAAAACAAGTTTGGGATCAAGACCGAGCAAGTAGGGAAAATAGGCTCTAAATCCAATCATAGCAATAGAGTATGAAGTGGCGTGAAGCGTGATGAGTTCATCTTTAGAGAGCTTAAGTGTTTTGCAAACAGCATCGATATCTTCACCGTTATAGGTGACATAAACAGTGTGTTGTGTTATCTGAAGGTGTTGTTGAAAGCCAAGAGCTTTATCGATGATAGCATCAAAAGCGTGTGGGTTTGTTATAAGCTGACATGAGGATGAAAAATGTATTGTCAGTGAGGTGTACGATGGTACGATATCGATAATGGCTTCTTTTTGCCTATCAATAAGCCGTGGCAGGTTTTGGTAAAGTTTTAGAACATCATCATTGATACTTTTATCAATGCGTGAACCAAAACAGATTTCAATGCAGGTGGCACTTAGATATCTGATAGTGTATTTCATGCTGTCATTGTATCATACAGCGTATAGCAAAAAAATTGGCTACAATGGTTTGAGAGAAAAAATTCAACAAAAGTGAGGATAGTAGGATGGAGATAAAAGTCTATTTTTGTGCGGTTCTTTATAATGAGGATTCTGAAATTATTCAAGTAAATGATGCCAAAAAAAGTGGTGCTACAGACAGCGTATCGCAGGTGCAAAACTCGAAAACAACCCTGTCTGCTATGTATCAAGAGGGGTGGAGGTTGGCTCATGTGGTGCCCTCTCATGAGACGAAAGGATACAGGCTCTTTTTTGAAAGAGGATAAAAGGTATACTTCTATAAAAAATGTAAGGCCTGTTATGAATAGTATCAAGGTAGTATGTCAAGAGTGCCACACTGTGAATGCTTTAGTTTATGGGGATGAGAGTGGCACCTATTTATGTCAACAGTGTCAAGCTGATTTGGCTGATCCTTTTCCCATTGAAGTCGATGACGAAGCGACTTTTGCACATATCGCTCAAAATGATATACCGCTGATTGTAGATTTTTACTCTACAGTTTGTGGCCCTTGTATGGCAATGTATGAGGATTATGAAGATGCCGCCCTGGCTTTTGGCTTGAAGGTGCGTTTTTTAAAGATTGATGTGGATAAGTATCAAGAGGTTGCTAAAAAGTATGGTTTAACGGGTGTACCTACCTTGATTGCTTTTTATCAAGGTCAAGAAGTTAATCGTATCAGTGAAGCGTTAACGCAGACGGAACTTACCATGTGGGCAGAGTCGCTTCTAGAGCTTTAGTCTTTAAAAGTAACTTCCGTGCGAAGTCTTTTGAGTTTATCAAGCATAGCATCTATAGATCTACGGTGCTCTTTGACTCTTGTAAGCTTCAGGCCTGACTTTTCGGCTATAGTCTCCAAGCTGACTGCTTCATTGAAGTGAAGCA
>JBFHUP010000377.1:0-1870 GCA_041589975.1 Sulfurimonadaceae bacterium
ATGGGGAATGTTGACTTCAAACATCCCTTCTATCAGTTCATTGGCCATAGAGATAATGGTCTTTTGATCGGTTTCTGTAGCGATGACACCAAACTCCTCGCCCCCTAAACGAAAGATCAAATCCCCTTCACGTTTGAAGTGCTTTTTGAGATGTTGGGCCACTTTTTTAATGACTTCGTCACCAGCAGGGTGACCATAATAGTCATTATACTTTTTAAAATGGTCAATATCCAGCATGATGAAACTAAAAGCCACCCGTTCTCTGTGCGATCTGAGGATTTCACTTTGGAAGATCTCATCAAAATAGCGTCGATTGTAGAGGTTGGTCAGTCCATCTCTGATGGAGACTTCATGGAGCTCTTTGTTGGCAACTTCAAGTTCATACTTAGAGACTTTGAGCCTTTTTTCAGTTTGTCTGATACTGTTGGTGATAGGGATAAAAAGGATCAATAAAAGGATGAGCACCACAGTGATTGTGATAAAAAGGATCATTTTTTGAGTTTTATATTGAGCCCTGAGATCTTTACGATAGGCATGTGCATAATCCAACTCATATTTGATCAGTTCGGTAATATCTTTATTGATGATTTTTGTCCCTTCGGAGAAGGTAATAAAGGTATCTACGGCATTAGGGTCATGGACAAAAGAGGTATCCAAAGAGAGTTGTATCAAAAATTGATGCAGGGATTGCATCTTAAGATCCAGTTGAGAAATAAACGCTTTCTCTTTATTGCTTTTGTATTTCGTAGCATAGTCTTGCCACAAAGACATAATTTTTTTATCACTTTGGGTTAAAAGGTGCCCGAGATGCTCGGTGCTTTTATGGCCTACTCTGGTTTCGTACAAACGCAAAGTGACATCACGTTCGAGGGTAAGTAAAAGTTCTTTGAGATTACTGACAGGAAGGAGGTATCCAAAGTAGAGGGTCTTAATATCATGTTCGCTGATGTCCTGGTGTTTAAACAGGTAATAAGTCAGGCTTCCAAAGCCTACCAGCATAGTTAGTAACAAAAAGAGGAGTTTTTGACTCGTTCGCGAAAACATAAAAATCTTTGTATCTAAAAATTTAAGTGAAGATTATCTCTGAGATCTATAAAGCATTCAAAGCTACTTTATTATTCACTTTGATATAATAACAAAAAAAAGGAGCATCATGTCCGGAAAAATTGAAATTGACGCAAAAGACCTCTTTATCGGTATGAGTGTAATTATCAGTAATATGAAAAAAAATATCGATGAAGGCAAGGTGACGTATGCTGAGATGGAAGCGGTGATGACCATGATCATGCCTGAAGTCGCTAATCTTGTTTTAGAAGGCGAAAGCGAAGAGAGTATCGACAGCTCAACCAAAAAATTTGCAGGTCTGATCTCAGAGATTGCACATGATCTGGGTATTGAGATTAAATAAAGGATAGAGATAACTATGGCAAAAAGAGTGATTAAATCGGATCGTATCAAAGAGATCATCCGAAACATTGCAGCAGATTTTCGTTTCACCAATGAACTGGGTGATTTTGCCCTGCTGTTTTATAAATATGAAAATGATGACACCATTCGCGGTGCTGACATCGATAAGATGATTGAGTATGTGACAACGAGCCTTTCTGAGCTCCATAATGACCCCCAATGGAGAGCCCAATATCTGGCAGACAATCCGGAACACAAAGAGGCAAAAGTTTTAGAAAATATGTTCATTATCGAGCAAGAGTACAAAGATCTATTAGAATTTTTGTCGTAATTAATAATACGCTTATAGAGCAAAGCCCCATAAGCTACGATGACTCTGCGTCCCTTACGACTCGGCATTTAGTGCCTCGCTTGCACTGCGTTTTAACGCTGGTCAGCGGAGTGCTCTCGCGTCTTGTCGCTC
>JBFHUP010000378.1:0-1869 GCA_041589975.1 Sulfurimonadaceae bacterium
CTTTGGTCATCATCACCGACCACACAGATATTATTGTGAGCTGTTGCCAGTTTAAAAAGGAGTTGCAATTGCAATTCATTGGTATCTTGGTACTCATCGATCATGATGTATTGATATTTTTTACTGGTTGCTTCGGCTAATTGTGGATCACGGTCTAGGATCTTATAGGTCAGTAGGATTAGGTCATCAAAATCGACTAAGTTGTTTTCTTTGAGGTAGTTTTCATAGATCTCATAAAGGTTGGCGATCTGTTTTTCTTCATGCAGTTCTGCCTGACGGCCAGCTTGATCTGGATCGATCAGTGAGTTTTTGAAGTGCGAGATCTCACTGCCTATAAGAGCAGGGGTGAGTTTACTTTCTTCTTTTTGGGCAGCATTCAGACGTTTGATAATCCCTTTTTTATCATTGCTGTCAATGATGACAAAGTTGGTATTGCGTCCCAGTTTTTCGATATGAAACTTTAAAAAAAGCAATCCAAATTTGTGAAAGGTACAAAGAAGTGGCGGAAAGGCAGTCGGCTTGATCAGGTTTAAGGCCCGCTCTTGCATCTCTTTTGCAGCTTTGTTGGTAAAGGTCAAAGTCAGCGTATTTTCAGGCGGGACACCGATCTCGTCTAAAAGATAGGCTAGGCGTGTTGTGATCGTTTTAGTCTTACCACTTCCGGCACCAGCAAGAATCAATAAAGGGCCGTCAATGGTCTTGACTGCTTCCTGTTGGGCTTCGTTTAACTCTGAGACTATTTGTTCCATAAACACCGTACCCTCTGTTAGATTTGTTTAATTTATATTAATTATAGCCAAAGAAATTAATATAGATATAAAAGTCAGGCAAATTTGCATTTTTAGCTGTTGATTTATCTATTAAGTTTAGTTATAATTTCGATAAATTTTTATATTAGACTTCTGTTATAGAAGTTTTTCATTTAGGAAATTGTGCATGTTAAAAGATTTTGCGAAACTACAAACATTTATGACCGTAGTCAAAGAAAAAAGCTTCTCCAAAGCTTCTGCAAAGCTGGGTATCTCTCAGCCTGCAGTTACGCAACAGATTAAATTTATAGAAGATTATCTTGATTCTAAAATTGTTGAGCGTAAGAAAAATGGTATTAAACTTACGAAAGAGGGTGAGGATCTTTTTAGAATTGCACTGCGTCTTGAAAAGGCGATCAAATCTGCAGAAAAAGATCTTTTAAGTATTATCAATAAAGAGTTTACCTTTGTTATGGGTACCTCTTTTGTTATTGGTAACTACATCATCCCACCTTATATTGGCCGTATCAAAGAAAAAATCGATAATGAAGTACATATCAAAGTAGATGAATCAGAGCGTATCGTAGAAGAGGTTTTAGACCGTAAGGTTGATGTGGCTATGATCGAATCACCTGTGATGGTAGAGGGTCTGGTTTATCGCGAATGGTTAGAAGATGAGTTGGTCTTTTTCTCCAATCAACCGATCCCTAAATATCTCAAAGCTGAAGATCTTCAAAGTTATGCATGGATCTGTCGTGAAGAGGGTTCCAATACACGTAAGTTGGTTTCTGAAGTGTTTGAAGAGATCGGTGTCGAGT
Source organism: Sulfurimonadaceae bacterium (assembly GCA_041589975.1). GTDB lineage: Bacteria > Campylobacterota > Campylobacteria > Campylobacterales > Sulfurimonadaceae > JBFEYF01. The sequence continues at coordinate 1,568 of JBFHUP010000378.1, forward strand.
GTAACAACTTTGATGTTAAAGCCGTGGTTGGAAACTCAACCGCTGTCAAACAGATGATTATGGGTTCTCCAAAAGATGAGAAACCTACGGTATCTGTTATGTCACGTCATGTTATCGCTGATGACATTAAAGAGGGTCGTCTTTTTGAAGGTCGCATTAAAAACTATAAAATGAATAGAAAGTTTTATGTGGTTTACTCTAAAGAGCGTAAGCATGATGCGTTTATTGACAATGTCGTCAATTGTTTGTTTATGGTTAAGGCGTAGCCTTTTACCATTTAATACGAGCAAGGAGTACCCCAA
>JBFHUP010000379.1:0-1860 GCA_041589975.1 Sulfurimonadaceae bacterium
ACTTCCCCTTTGTCGCATGAATTTTATCAATATAGTGATAGCTTGCTTTGATATCACGATGCACCGGAAGATCTTGCATTGTATCAGATAGTGTGGTCGGAAAATCATGGAACAAATAGTGTGCCAAACTACCCGGGATCGGGTTGATCTCATTGAGATAGACTTTACCGTCAATCACAAAAAAATCGCAACGGATCATGGAACCTTTGAAGTAGTTTCCATAAAGTTTTTTAAAGGCCTCATGAATCTTTTGGGCCAAATTCTCTTCAACTGTAGCTTCTTGGGCTGATTTGGTACGGGAGAAGTCGAGGTACTTTTTGTCAAAATCTAAGAAACTCTCTTTTTCGGGCTCTTCGATAAATGAAAGTTTCCATTCTCCAAATGCAAAAGTCCCAGCCAGGTTATACTCTTTGACACCATCGATAAAGGGTTCAACCAATGCTTGATCATCATACTCAAACGCAGTATCTAGGGCATAAGCAAGCTCTTTTTCTTCTTTTACGATACTCACTCCGATCGAACTACCCAGACTCAAAGGCTTAACTATAATAGGATAATCAAAAGGGATATCTAAAGCTTCATCACGCTTTAGCAGCACATAATCAACTACATCTATGTCAAGCTCTTTAGCATACATTTTGGTAATATACTTATCAAAACTTAGTACCGAAGCAGTCGTTCTCGGACCCACAAAGTCAATATTATAAAAGCTAAAAAGCGAGGCCAATACACCATCCTCACCGTCACCGCCATGGACCATATTGATAAAAACAGTCTGATCCACCTTGGTTTTAAAAATACCCTTACTGGTAAAACCATTGTGGCATGGGAAAAGTTCCGTACACTTTTCAAAAGCAAAACTACTAAAGGTCTTGGCATTCATCTTATCTTTAGGAATGAGAAAAAAGCGATGTTTATCATCCAGAAATATAAACGTTTCTATTGTAGTGATCTTTTTAGAGACAGTGATCGCACTGACGATGCTGATCTCATGCTCAAAACTTTTTCCACCAAAAATAATACCTTGTTTCAACGTTTTCCTTTTATTGTAACTGTTTGAGTGCTTGTTTCACAATCTCGCTTGTATCACCTGCTGTACACTTTTTCAGTGCTTTGGCGATTGCCTCTTTTTTAAAGCCTAAAGACTCTAATGCTAAAGAGGCTTCATGTTTGCTTTGAACGACGCTTGATGTGGTCTCGTCATTCACTTCCGGCATAAAACCGCTGAGTTCAACTAAAATCCTGCTTGCACTTTTAGGCCCGATACCCGGAACTCTTTTAAGCGTTGCCACATCTGAAGAGCGAACAATTTGTAAAAAGCCTGTCGGAGAAAAGGTCGAGCAGATAGCCAAACCCACTTTGGGTCCAACACCATTGATCTTGATAAGTTGATCAAACATGGCTTTTTCCTGTTTATCATAAAAACCATACAAAAGCTGGGCATCTTCTCTGACAATATGAGTTATATGCAAATAGACCTCATCCTCACTTAAAACCATAGAAGTTTGAAGCGATACAAAGACCTCATAAACTACGCCTTGAACCTCTAAATGAAGCTTCGTAGGCTCTTTGACAAGCAGTTTTCCTCTCAGACCAATTATCACCTATTTTTCCTCACTCATCTCTGCTTCCTGGGCTGATTCGACATCTGCATCAACATCTTTAACCTCTTGCAAAATATCATCAGAGAGATCATCTGAAGCATCTTCAAGAGGGTCCGTCATATCCGCTGATTCGCATATAATAGAGTATTCATCATTCTCTTGGTCGTATTTTAGCATAATAATACTCTCTTTAAGACCTTCTGCAGGGACATATGAGAGCTCTTGAGCCGGAGAACTTAGGTGAAAATTCACTTCA
>JBFHUP010000380.1:0-1857 GCA_041589975.1 Sulfurimonadaceae bacterium
GGGTGATCTTTTTCATACATATCTCTGTTGTTTGGTTATGGCATTATAGTCATTGAACAGGTTTTAGTCAATGACTAAAATTTCTTAGATGAAAGAGATTTTGGCTTTATCCAGACCCAGAGCTTTTTTATCTTTATTGCCTAAGGCGATCTCAAGAAATTGTGAGAGTGTGATGATCTGTAGGTCTATCTCTCTTTTGGAAGCTTTACGTGTTTTGGCTGAGTCTAAATGTGCTCTTTGTGCTTCATTATCTACGATAAGGATGTCGGCACTGCTGTCAAAGGCATCTGTAATGATCGTAGCAGCTTTGAGATGTGCTGTCTCAGCTGCACCTTGACCCATAGCTACGCCAGATGCTTTGTTTCGTGTATCAAAACTGACTTCGTTAGCCTCACTGAAATCTAGAAGTTCTTTGTACGCTTGAGTGGTATAAAAAGCAAGATTAAAACCTTGAAAACTATTCACCAGTGTCTCGTTAGAGAGATTAACACTGTTTGGTGATCTAAGCGTTGGACGTTGAACTACTTCCGGTTTGATAATCTTGGATTTGATCTTGTTGATAAACTCTGAAACCAGACAAGATTTCTCTTTTTCGTTTATCATCGCTTTAAGTTCTTGGATCGGTTGATCGATATCCTTATGCGGGATGATATTGTCTTCATACTCATAACAAGCGATTCCATTTTCAGGGTCATGGACCGCTTTTAAAATAGCATCTTTGTCTTCAGTTTTTTTAGCAATTATTCTGTGTGCCAAAAGCAGTGCCGCATCACCGATATAGTTGTCATTGTAAGATAAAGAGGATGATGCATAATAGATATCCTCTAAAGTATTGTAATAAGCCTTGTCACTTGCATCACAAAATGTTTCAAGAATTTCATATTTCTTTAAAAAATCATCATTGTTGATCTCAAGGTCTTTGGTCGCTCTGTATCCTGATATGGGATTGATCTCTAGATCTAAGCCAAAGTTTTCAATGAGACTCTTAATGACAATAGTGTCATGAACGATCTTTCCGTTTACCGATACGATAGGGTAAAGCGTGTAGTCGCGGATTTGTTGAGCGTAAGCTTGCAGTAGATCGGCTAAAGTCTGTTCATCATCGATTGTCGCTGAGTAGTTTTTATAATAAGGCAGATAGTCCGTATCACTGTTAAAGAAAAAGAGTTTGGCGTTGATCGTGTGTTTCAAAGAGCGTCCTTTTATGCATTTTTGTAATGATTATACTTCTTAAAAATAAATTTTTCTTTAGATTATGTGCTTCTCATGATTTCTATTAACGTTTACTGAAAATAGTATGGTAAAATATGGTAAAGGTGGATCATGACAAAAAAGATAACGATTACGCTTGAAGAAGAGTTAGTGAGTTCCTTGGCACGTTTTGCAAAACTTTCCGGAAAGAAAAAAACACAAGTTATAAGAGAGGCACTCAACGCTTACTTGCCTGTGTCAAAGCAAGAACAAGAGATAATCTGGAAAAACTCTAATCAAGATGCGATACGTTCATTTAACCAACGAAAAAAGCAAGAGGGTATCAAGCATGCCTCAATTTGATGTCTATCGAAATCTAGATGCTGCTACCAGACATCGTATCCCCTATCTTCTGGATGTCCAAAATGATCTTTTTACAGATCTGAACACCCGTTTGATTATCCCTTTGGTTGTTCGCAGTGAGGTATTGCAAGGTCTGAATCCTGAAGTAAAAATACGTAATCAATCATTTGTGGTTTCCTGTCAAGAACTCTGCTGTGTCAGTGTTGAACGACTCAAAGAGAAAGTTTTTTCTTTAGAAGATATTGCTGTAGAGATTCAAAAAAGTTTGCGTTTTCTGTTTGCGGGATTTGAAGAAGATTAGTA
>JBFHUP010000381.1:0-1857 GCA_041589975.1 Sulfurimonadaceae bacterium
ATTCTGGCAATTTTTTGATGGGCTTTGACTTTTTGACCAGGCTCCACAAAATATTTTTCTATATGACCGCTTACGAGTGACATAATGGCCTGCTGGGCATCATTAAGTTGTATAATTTGTGCATTGATTGTAGTTTGTTCACCAAAAGCACGTTTTTTTACCGTTTCGGTAGGGATATCTGCTGCAAAAAGCCAACTGCTTAAAGCTAAAAAAAGTAATAATTTATTCATTGTAATTTCCTAGTAGATAATTTTGATAGATGATATTTGATTGCATACGGGTATGAATCGTAATGAGACGTTCTTCACTCTCAATCACCTTGTTTTTGATATTTTGTAATTCAATGAGATTAATATTTGAGATCATATACCCCTCTTCAAACATCACCATAAGTTCTTTTTCTGTTTTCAATATGGCCAGAGAATGTTTTTTGAGTTTTTCCAGTCTGGTATACTCATGTTGTAAACGTTGATGTTCAATACGCTCTTGAGTTTTGGCCACATCTAAAAGGAGGTTGTTTTTTTGTGATTCAAGCTTGGCAATACGTCGCTCTTCAGATTTTGTATTAAACACAGCTAGTGGAAAACTAAGCCCAACACGCATGATGTTTTGCTCAGGTTCACTCTCATATTCTCCAAAGATTTTGACCCACTCGATACTGTTTTCATTGACTAAGGCCAAAGCCTGTTCTTCTTCAGATCTAGCTTTTAAAAGTATCTGTTCAGGACTGTTTGTCTCTGATTTTTCATCTTTTAACTTAAATAGATGATCACTGTCCAAAACGATCTCTTGAGTCATACCTGCTGCTTTTAAAAGAAAAGCATACTTTTCATAGTGAATCAAAGATAGGTTATCGTATGAGCTTTGAGCCACATCATAATCAACTTTTGCCTGTAACAGCTTACCTTTGGATATACTTCCTGCTTTAAAACGTTCATAAGAAATATCATAGATTTTTTTGGCCAAATCGATCTCTTCTTTACCCAATAAAAGAAACTTTTTACTTTTAATATAATCTAAATAATGCAGTGACACATCTCTTATAAATTGTGCTCTGGTTCCTTGATCCTTTGCCTTGGCACTTTTTAGTAGTGCCGAAGCATATTCTGTTTTGTCATGTGAAACACCCCAAAGACGTATCGGTTGTGTTACTGTAACTCTGTATCCACTTTCAGTAGCACCCAACTGAGACTCAAATGATGAGCTCTCCAATACTACATTGGGGTTTTTATATCGAAGGTTTAACTCCCCTTCGTGTCTTGCTTGATCTATCTGTATAGATGATGCTTTTAACAGTGGGGTATGCACAAGTGCTCTTTGTAAAAAGTGCTCAAAGCTCTCTGCATATCCCAAAGAAAAAAAGATCATATAGATCCCTATTCTTTTAATCATAATAATCCTTATAAAAAATAATTTAGTGTTGGTTATAAAATAAGTGCGTTATATGCAGGGAGGTCTGTAGGGTTGTTGTATTATAGGTGATAATTTCTTATCTTGATAAGAAAAGGTATCCATCATTTTACTTAAATCAATACTGCTGGGAATATTTATATCTAATACGAATAAATGATGATATTGATGATGGATATCACAGATATCTCCATGGTCACTGGATGCTGACAGTTCATGCACATACTCCTGAACCGTACAGTGTTCTTCATCGATCAAAGTATAAACATACTCATGAGCAATCGAAAAACTAAAAGCAAATACTAAGAGTAGTGACCATAACTTGTTTCTTTTCATCTGTTCATGATACCCATATTAAAAAAAGCACAATCATCTATAGATGAAACACATTGTATCTGCAGTAGATAAAAAAACCCTACGAATGACATATCTTATCTGCTGCCACAC
>JBFHUP010000382.1:0-1854 GCA_041589975.1 Sulfurimonadaceae bacterium
ATCTTCGCATAGCACCTTTATGCAAATTTAGTATGTAGCTAAACTTTCTGATAAGCTTTATTGTATGAAATATCATAACATTTAACATTTCTTTAATCTTGTCTGTCTTACACTATGTGACAAACAATCATAAGAAGGATTTTTTATGGCAGACATCCGACTCATAGACCCTATCAGTGGTCAAACCTACACATTTCCTATACTCGAACCGACAATCGGCCCTAAAGTTATCGACATCAGAACACTTTACAGTCAAACAGGGATGTTTACCTACGATCCCGGTTTTACTTCAACGGCAAGTTGTAGCTCATCGATAACCTATATTGACGGAGAAAAAGGAGAACTTCGATACAGAGGCTATGATATCGAGACTTTGGCGACCAAACATGATTATCTTGAAGTCTGTTTTTTACTTCTGACAGGCAAACTGCCTACGGGTGATGAACGTGAGTCCTTTGATTTAGAACTACGCAAGCGTTCTTTTATTCATGAAGGTCTTGTAAAGCTTTTTAACGCTTTTCCAGATAATGCCCATCCGATGTCAACTATGGCTTCAGCTATTGCGGCTCTGTCCAGCTTTTATTTTGAGCACTTGGAGATTCGCAACGATGAGGAGTACCAGGTTATGGCTCGACGTCTTATCGCCAAGATCCCTACCTTAGCTGCTTTTTCTTATCGAAACCACTTAGGTATTCCTTTTATTTATCCGGATCTTGATAGAGGCTTTACTGAAAACTTCCTTTATATGCTCAGAGCCTACCCAAGTGGGCCTCGCGAAGAGATTCGGGATGTTGAAATCAAAGCTTTGGATACTATTTTTACACTCCATGCTGACCATGAGCAAAATGCCTCCACTTCAACGGTACGTGCTGTCGCCTCAACCGGAGCTCACCCCTATGCGGCTATTTCAGCGGGTATCTCCGCCTTATGGGGACGTGCTCATGGTGGTGCCAACGAGTCTGTTATAGCCCAGCTTGAAATGATTGGGGATATCAGTCGTGTTGATGAGTTCATTGCCAGAGCCAAAGACCCTAATGACGATTTTAAACTCATGGGTTTCGGACACCGTGTCTATAAAAACTTTGATCCAAGAGCCAAAGCTCTCAAAAAACTTTTGGATCAACTCTCAAGTGAACTCAATATCAACATGGAACTTGTCAAAATAGCCCAAAAGATTGAAGAGATTGCATTAAACGATGACTATTTCATCCAAAGAAAACTTTATCCTAATATTGATTTCTATTCTGGCGTCATCTTAACCGCACTCAAAATTCCACGATCAATGTTTACGGTAATCTTTGTTATTGGACGTACGGTTGGATGGATTACCCAATGGATTGAACTGCAGCATGATGATGAAATGAAGATTGCCCGCCCCCGCCAACGCTACATCGGACCTGTTAAATAAGCTGATTTTTACCGATATTTTGCTATCATCGGCAATATAATATTAAAGGCTATCGGATGAAACATATTTTTGCTGTATTGATAGTAACACTGTTTGTTTCATCCCTGACAGCCCAAACTTCGTCTGACCTTGTAAAGACCTACAAAGAAGCCTTCAGAGAGTTCAACGCCAATCAAAAGTCCCCCAAAGCCATTATGAAACTTGCCCTGGCCTCTTTTGATGCAGGGTACAACAAACAGGCTTATGATCTTGTCCTTCAATATCTGGATCTTAAGCCCAACGACTCCCAAGCTTTGGTACTTTATTCCAACATCCTGATTGAATACGGTTATGAAAAAAAAGCAAGAAAGAACCTCGCTTTAATTATTGACCTCTATCCAGGAAGTGATGAGGCCGAAAAAGCCCAAAACAGCCTTGATATGCTTGACAGACTTAAGAATCCCATA
>JBFHUP010000383.1:0-1840 GCA_041589975.1 Sulfurimonadaceae bacterium
GTAGTAGTGCTGCATCCTTTAATAAGACCTTCAGGGCTACATGAGGATACTTTATTCGAAGCTTATCAATAAAACTTACTAATACAATCCCATTTAAAATAGCAATGGCGAAAATTGCCAAGAATCCGATAATGGCTGAGACGGAGAGGTAGATACCACTGATAAGTAAAGCGATAATCCCGCCAATAAGGCCAAAAGGGACATTAAGTAAAATCAACATCGCTTTAGAAAAAGAGTTAAACGCTGTATACAGTAGTAAAATGACTATAAAAATTGTCACAGGAATAATGATAATCAATTTCTGCGTAGCCTCTTTCATATTTTTAAAGTCACCTGCCCAGCCAATATAATAACCATCAGGGATATCTACTTCACTTTTGATAATAGCATCAGCCTCTTGCACAAAGGAAGCGACATCCCGACCCTCAACTTCCATTGAGATCACCATATATCGTGAGAGGTTTTCTCTTTTGATAAATGATGGACCTTGCAAAACAGTGATATCGCAGATTTGATCCAGACTTACCAAATTGCCATTTTTTGATCGAAAGGTGATATTTTTCAGTGCTTGGATATCTTTTTTAGCACCTTTTATTTTAGGAACTATGCCAAAACGACGAACGCCTTCAATTTTTTCTGATACAGGCTCTTCTCCTATACCGTTACGAATGAGATCCATCACCTCATCGACACTGATGCCATAACGAGCTAGAGCCAAATAGTTAGGTTCAATCTTTATCTGACCTTGCCCCAATTGGACTTCAACCTCCATCTCTTCAAGACCTTCTACACCTTTGAGTTTGGATTGGATACTTTTTGATATTGTGTCTAATACTTTTTGATCATCTCCATAAACTTTGACAGCAAGCTCTGCCTTAACACCTTCTAACAACTCTTCTATACGCATAGCAATAGGCTGTGTCGGAATAAATTGAACATGCTTAAAGTGCTTTTTTAAATCATCATTCATCTTCTCTTTTAATGCTTCTAGATCTTCGATATCAGGTCGAAGCGTGAGCAAGACCTCCATATAATTTGCTTGAGCTGTCTCACCCTTTTCACTTCGCCCGATCATACTAAGAACGGATACGACCTCTTTGGGAAAATGCTTTAGAATATAGTTTTCAATATCCATTGATGTTTGAGTGGATTGTTGTAGTCCTGTACCTGGAATAGCAATAACACGATACATGATTGACTCTTCATCAAGTTCAGGCATAAACTCCCGACCTTGAAGCATCAATACAACAAATAACAAGGCAAACAGTACAGATACAGCTACTAGAAGTCGTTTTGCATGAGCTAAAGCATACATTAACAATGGAGTGTAAAAGCTCTTAACAAAAATAATCAGGCTGTTCTCACTTGATCGAGATGGTTTTAAAAGCAGGTAGGCCAGGACGGGCACCAGAATTAAAGCGACTAGTAATGATCCAAGCATGACAAAGACAATGTTAAGTGCCATCGGTGTGTAAAGTTTACCAGCTAAACCATCCAATGAAAGTAAGGGAATAAAAACAGCAGCGATAATAAGTACTGCAAAAGTCACAGGTGTTGCAACCTCTTTTGCAGACTCAGATATCACTTCAAGTCGTGAAAGGTTTGGTTCATCATGCAGTTTACGAAAAGCGTTTTCAACCACAACGATCGTTCCATCCACTATCATACCTACAGCAATAGCTAAACCTGATAGTGACATCAGATTGGCAGAAATACCATAATAGTCCATAAGTAAAAACGCCGTAAAGAGCGACAATGGTAAAGAGACGATGACAATCAAAGCAGAACGTAACTCAAACAGGAATAAAAAGAGCACAATAGTCACTAAAACAACACCGGA
>JBFHUP010000384.1:0-1836 GCA_041589975.1 Sulfurimonadaceae bacterium
CCCTGCTTCGTTTCATTGGCAAACATAAGAGCACTCTGCATAATAACAACAATGATTAACTTTAAATATTTCACCTTAACTCCTTGCTTGATATCCTCTTTGTAGTGTATTACCCAAGATCTCTATGATGATAGAATTTTTTAGTCGTCATCATCCTCATCAAAGTCAAACTCAAATTTTACAGGTTCTTCCTCAACTTCGGTAAGCTCACTGATACTCTCTTCGGGAATCTCTAAAGTCATGGCGACAAAAGATACCAAAGCGTTATCATCAATAACCTCCTGACAGGTATCTGATGTATTATAAATAGTCAAAACGCCATCTTTGATTAAAACATCCCGTGTCGTCAGACCAAGCTCCGCGGCCAAGATATGCATATCGGGGCGATTAAACTGCACCCCATTGGCTATCTTCATCGAAAAGCCTTTGCGAATTTTTCCAAACACCTTCATTCCCCTTTTAAGTTTTTGTTACAGTTACGTCTGACTTACTTACAAGCAGCCACATCCGCTACCGCAATTTCCCTTGCTCTTATCATCGGTGAGTTCCAGCGTCCACTCATCTGTAGAACCACACCCCACATCACAACTGACCCCGGTACTACATCCCGAGACAAAAGTCATATTCAGTGGACTTTTAATCACAAAAGTATCCTCTGCTCCAGGCTGTGCATAAAACTCATGCTTGCCGCAAAACTCTTCATTCATAAGTTCTGCCAAAATATGGGCATACTTATAGGCTTCTTGCTGAGTTGGAAAACTTGCATCATTTTGGTATTCACTCTTTTTAAAACAGGAACAGGGATTTTCTAAATGCACGGTAAACATATCAGACTCTTTATTGTTTTTTCGAAGTATAGTAAGTTGAAAACAAAACTATCACGCCATAGCCAAGTAATTTTGAAGCTTCAACATCCTTTTAGGTTCTAATAATCAATCCCAAGCGTTACAGAAAGCGTATTATCTGTATAACGATTACCGGCAGGCGGTGTATTGACATAATCAACCTTATAATTTATCCCCATAGAAAAAGTTGCATTCACCTTACTTAACACCCCTGTTTTACTATTGATAAAGTAGATCTCACTATCTCTAAGATCGAGTCGGTAACTTATATCTTGGATAAACTTTACATCTTTGGATATCTTCCACGTATAGTCGCCTTTGAGTAAAATCGAAGCATATTCGTTTTTTTCTCCCAGTACTGTCAAAGCGGTTTGATCTTTGGATGGATCTACAAAGGGATATTTTATTTCTGCACCTGTTGCATTGTAAAATTTATCCGATTCAAGGTCAACCGAATAAAGAATATTACTTTGAAAGTTAAGTTCATGCTGATCATTGTTAATCGCGATATGTTTTATCCCCGGACCGGTGTAAAACTGATAAGCAAAACCTGAAAATTTATCATCCTTGTAACCCATCAAGTAGTTCAATGCAAAATATTTAGAAAACTTGTAATCATAATTGATTTCAGATGTCAATTTATTACGGCTCTCTATAGCAGCATCTTTACCATAAATATAATCTACATGCAGTTTAAAAGCATGATCTCGAAATGTCAACTTCTCTGTTGTATCCAGTGATGCTGTTTGGGTATCTGTATTACCCGATGTCGCGATATAACCCAACTCTGTATGACTGGAAAAGCGTAGATATCGGGACAACTCCTCTTCAATGATCTTCTGAGCAGCTTCCAACTTTTTAGTAGCCTCTTTGATCTCCTCTTTGGCTTGAACCTCTAGCTTTTGAGCATCCAAAAGGCGTTGGTTTTTTTGAAGTGTTTCTGCTTCAATCAACACTTCTCCACTTAAAAACATCACACTAAACATGACAC
>JBFHUP010000385.1:0-1834 GCA_041589975.1 Sulfurimonadaceae bacterium
CACAAGCGGTATCGATACAGATATGCTGATCGCCCTGTTTAATCTCATCAAAAGCACAATGTCCAAAAACATTAATAATATCCTTTTGGATACGGACCTCTTTATGGTCATCATAAAGCCTGTTAAGCAAAAAGCTGAAATAGTGTTTGGGATCATGACGTTTATCATAAAACTCTAGACCAAAACCGTGGGTTATAAAATAGTTTTCGATCTCTAGATAAACAGGAAGTTGTTCGATCCATTTTTTATGTTTATGCATCAGTTCAAGATCACCGTGATAGCTCTCTATCGTCTGTCTGCCACCATAACGTTTATCATCACTCCACAAAGAAACAACATCATCCTGCACCGCTTCCATGATATGTTTTTCAAAAAGATGTTCATGATTACCCTTGATGCAAACATGCCCACCGTTGATCACATACTCAATGACATCTCTAGAGAAGTTGCCTTTGTCACAAAGATCTCCTACAAAAAGCAGTGTCGCATCATCGGGAAGCAGATCGACCAATTTTAAAAGCGTATGATAACAGCCATGGACATCACCAATAGCATAAATGTTTTCCAAAGGCTTGTTGTATAACTTTTTTTGCACCTCAACCCTTTATAGCTTATTGTTAGTTATAACACATAACTCTCTTAAAATTAAGATAATAAGCTATCTAGTCTGATATTTTAAGATTAAAAAGCTATTAATGCAGCAAATCTAATGTTGATTCACTTAAGGTCGGATGAGCAAAGATCATCTTTTCCAGATCATCCAAACCAAGCTTGGCATTAATGGCAATTAAGAATTGATGAATGAGCTCCGTTGCGTCATTACCGATGATACTGGCACCCAAAATTTTTTGTGAAGCTTCATCAAACACTACTTTGACAAAACCGCTATCATCCCCTTTGATCTTTGCTTTAGCATTGGTCTTAAAAAAGAGCTTTTTGCTTTTAAATTTCACACCTGCCTCTTTCAAAGCTTTTTCACCCTTGCCGATACTGGCAATTTGCGGAGTACAAAAGGTCACGGATGGAAAGATGTAATCTTTATCAAACGTCTCTTTGCCTAAGATATGCTGAGCCACACGTTTTGCTTCATAATAAGCCACATGAGCTAAAGCAGGCGATTTTAGGATATCCCCGATAGCGTAAATATTGTCATGGTTGGTTGTTTGAAGGTTATCATTTACTTCGATAAAGCCACGATCTTCTTCAATATTTGCCGCAGCTAAATTAAGATCAGCTGTATTAGGAATACGTCCTATAGAGATGAGTACCTTTTCAAAGGTAAAATTTTCCTGCTTTTTACCGGTATCAATCGTAACCTCGACACCGCTGTCTGTGACGCTAAAGTCCGTAACGTTAGCTTTGACATCCACTTGGATACCACTTTTTTCAAGTTCACGCTTGAGTGTTTTAGCGACATCATCATCCTCTTGAGGAACCAATGTAGGCGTAAACTCAGCGATATGAACTTCTGTACCTAATGCATTAAAAAAAGAAGCAAACTCACAACCGATCGCTCCCCCACCAATAACCAAAATCGATTTTGGAATCTCAGTCAGTTTAAAGACTTCACGACTTGAGATGATTTTATTATCTACCAATTTCATTGCTGGGTGATCTCTGTGTGAGGATCCAGACGCGACCACAATATATTCTGCAGTGATCGTTTTGTTTTGATTGGCTAATTTAACCGTATGATTATCTACAAAGCGTGCTGTGTCATATTCCGTAGTCACTTTTGCTTTTTTGAGTTTATTAAAAATGCCGATCTTAAGATCTTGAATCAGACAGTGTGTCGAAGCTTGAAGCGTAATCATATCCAAGGGTTTGAATTCCC
>JBFHUP010000386.1:0-1830 GCA_041589975.1 Sulfurimonadaceae bacterium
AGACGGTCACATATAGCTTCCCATGATACCAAACTCTCCATTGATCAAACGCTTAGAAGCAGCGGTCGGGCGATGATGGTTACCTCTATCGTTTTAAGTGTTGGTTTTTATATCTATATGTTTGCCTCACTTAACAACATCATTAACTTCGGTCTTTTAACAGGGACCGCTATCATTGCGGCCTTAATCGCAGATTTTATTTTAGCCCCTGCTTTGATGCGTCTTTATTATCGAAATGAAACAAAGGAAAACTGATGAAAAAACTGATTTTACAACTGGCTGTAGCAGCTGCTATGACAGCACCAAGCTCACTGATGGCCCTAACAGGTCTTGAAATTGCCCAAAAAGTAGATGCTGTTGATGATGGTAATAATGCTACAGCAACCATGCTGATGGTTTTGATCGATAAAAACGGTCATGAGCGTTACCGACATTTGAAACGTTTTAGTAAAGATAAGGGTGTGGATACCTTATCAAGTCTTTACTTTATCAAGCCCAATGATGTTAAAAATACCGCTTTTTTAACCTATGACTATAAAGATAGTGACAAAGATGATGACCAGTGGCTCTATTTGCCGGCTCTTAAAAAGGTGAAACGCATCGCATCTACGGACAAAAGCGGCAGTTTTATGGGGTCAGATTTTTCCTATGCCGATATGACAGATCGTAATGTTAAAGATTATAACTACAAAATCAAAAAAGAGATCACGCTTACAAGCGGGCATCCGGCGTGGATATTGGAAGTGCTACCTAAAAAGCAAAAGACCATAGATGAGTATGGCTATAAAAAGTCCTATATGTTTGTCAGAAAAGATAACTTTATGGTGGCTCAGGCTATTCACTTTTTAGTTGATGGCAAAAAGAAGTTTATGACCGTAAGAAAGATGAAACAAATCGACGGTATCTGGACCAACTTAGAGATCGAGATGAAAACAAAAAAAGGGAAGCAGACAACCCATGCGACCGTTTTAAAGATTTCAGATGTTAAATATAATCAAAACTTAAGCGAAGATTTCTTTACGACACGGCAGATTGAAAAAGGGTTATAGTGAAGATTTTTTTTGCGTTGTTATGTGCCTTAAGCTTGGTATGGGCTGAAGATCTTGATGAGCTCTTAGAGGAGTTTGGACAAGAAGTAGAGATTAAGGCTGAAGTTGAAGAAATGAGATCTGCATCATCTTCTTGGCTGGAGTTCCGAGGGGATTATACCTTTGCAACGGCCTATAACTATCAAGAGCAAGCGTACGTTAAGGGGGTGTCACGATTACGCAATACGCTCAATCTTATTTTTGATATGGAGTTTACCAAAAACTGGAAGAGCAAGATTGAGTTTAAAACCCTTTACGACCCGCTGTATGAGTGGGATAATCGTCCAAACTTTACCAAAAGGTTGCAACATGAGACGGAACTCAAAGAGGCCTATTTGCAAGGAACCATGGGGCAGTTTGATCTAAAAATTGGGCGTCAGATTACCGTCTGGGGAAAATCGGATAATATTCGCATCACCGACGTGATAAACCCTTTAGATAATCGAGAGATCGGTATGGTTGATATTGAGGATCTTAGGTTAGCGGTTAATACCAGTAAGCTCTCTTACTTTATGGACGATATCGGGTTGAATTTTTTGGTTATTCATGAAGCCAGGGTGCAAAAAGAGGCTGATGTCGGTAGTGAGTTTTTCCAGACCTCGATGTTTCCTTCAGGCTTTACTGTTCCGGGTGTGATTGACCCACAATCAGACTTGAATGATCCTCAGTACGCTTTTTCCATAGACGGTACCTTTAGCGGATGGGATCTCTCACTTTATAGTGCCAAAGTCTTGGATCAGAA
>JBFHUP010000387.1:0-1809 GCA_041589975.1 Sulfurimonadaceae bacterium
GAAGCAGATCTTCATATCGACATGAGTGAACTCAGAGATGCTTACCAACGATATCGTGAAGATTCAGGCCAAAACAGTGATAACAGAGAACTCTTTATCACCACGCCTAAAGAGCCAAAAAACTATAAAGCCCTAATTATTTCATCGATCTCTATTTTGCTTATTGTACTTTTTATCTCTACCATGTCCTCAAAGAAAACAACAAGCGAAGAGAGTAACAATCTGGCTCAAAATTCAGCTATTTTAGATGCAGCCAAACATGTTGAAAGTGCCCAATCAGCCAAAAATGAAGCCGAACAAAAAGAGAAACAAACCAATGTCGCTACATTTAACGCAGCTGCGATCCAAAAAGAGGAAGAGAAAGAGAAAAAAGCAAACAATACCCACGCTTTTGTACTCTATCCTCAAGAAGCGTTATGGATCGGTGTTATCAATCTCGATACGGATACCAAAAGAGACACCATTACTTCGGCTCCTTTCGTGCTGGATGAAAATGCCAATCTTCTGATCTCACTTGGACATGGTCTGGTACGTGTTGAACTCAATGATGACGTTCAAAGAATTCAAGAAGTAGGACGGGTTCGTTTCTCGTACCGTAACGGTGTTTTAAAACGTGTATCTTTAGAAGAGTTTAAAGAACTTAACAAAGGTAACAGTTGGTAAGAGCCCTTTTTCTTGCTGTATCCCTACAACTTAGCCTTTGGGCTATGCATCCTCTCGTAGAAGAACAGATCAAATCGATTATTGATGAAACTGCCTATGAACAACACAATAAACTCATCAATCTCATCTTTAGCAATGATGAAGAGTTTATAGCTAACAACAAAGCAGACTCTATAAAAATCATCAAAAAACTCAAAGAGAATGGTTTGCTGAAACTTTATTTTTCACAACCACGAACCATTGAAGTAAGTTTTCAAACTGGCGGCAACGCCTCCTTTTTTATCAAACTCCTACGTGATACTTTACGTTCGATTGGATATTATCGCTATTTTACGATGAAAGCCGTACGTGATAACAGCAGTTTTGTCTGGAAAATCCAATTTAAAAGTGAATACGCCATCGATCCTGTTGTCTTAGAAGAGGCACTGGCAAAACGCAACTGCACCATCAGCAGTATCAAACGCACCAGTGCCACCCAATGGCACTACAGCATTGATATCCAAAATGCCCACCTCTCACTGCAAACTATTGTAACCAATCAACCAACGGATCTGAAAAAATCCCTCCGCCCCTATCTCATCAATATCTCTTTAGGCAAAAAACTCACCCTTCACACCAAAGGTGACGATGCCTGGTTTCCCGACATCGCCATCTTTGATAAAAAAATGCGTCTACTCAAAGTCTACAAACGTAAAAAACGCACCAAAGAGATCGTCTTTTATCTACCCAAAGAGAGTGTTTATATGAAGATTACTGATTCTTTTAATCAGAGTAATTTACGTCATGGTATTTCTTTACTTCTCGAGGGCGAGAAGTAAAAAATACCTTTAATACGATAATTGAGCAAAGCCCAATCATCTACGCTAACGCTGAGTTCTCCTCGGCGGAGTGCCCACGGACAGAAACCGCCCTTAGACGGTTGGACATTACGGTGTTTTATTTTTGATTGTTTGGCTATTTAGATTTTAAAGGTTTTAAATGCTTAAAGAAGAAATAGAATCTCCTAAAAAAGATAACGTTTTATTTGAAATCAAAGACTATACCTTTTATTTTGAAAAAACCTTTTACGTTCTTTTCGGAATTTCAGGGATTCTGATTGTATCTTATTTTATGGATGATCCAAATCAAGAAAAACATAGAAAGATC
>JBFHUP010000388.1:0-1809 GCA_041589975.1 Sulfurimonadaceae bacterium
ACATCATCATTGACAATCTCATCACCCACTTGATTACTAATACTTCTAAAGCTTGGTAATACACTTTCTAAAGTTGTGTCTGCATTGGTAACCATAATTGGTCTATGGCAGTGTCTATTAGGGTCAAATTCATTGTGCGACATTAAGGCCTCAAGTATAAAGCCATCTGCATCTAAAACGATTCTTGGTGTACCTTTGTTGTCGGTGATAACAACCCAAGGCTTACGAGACTGATAGACAAGTTGAATAAAGGGATCATCCATAGTAGGTGTTATTTCAGGGAAGATCGCTTTAGTACCATCAAACTCCAAGCTAATAATGCTTAAAGGATCCAAAACAACACCTTCATGGGCAACACTGATATCATCGAGTTCAAAAAAGTTTAAAGCCCCGATGCCTTCAAGTCTCGTAATCTCAGTAGATGAATCCTTAATGTGAAGCTTAATCATCTCTTGCAGCTCGTCTTCACGAAAAAAGTTAAACCCCTCTTTGCCAAGCCATAAATCTAAAGCATACGCAGAAGGCTTCGCAAGCGGCCACAATAAAACCCTGTAGATATTAAACAAAGGCATAAGTAGTGTAGCCATTCTTAAGGCATTGCGTGAAAAATAGGCTTGAGGGATAATCTCACCAAAAAAAGTAATTACAAATGTTGAGAAGAAAAATGCCGTGGCTCCGATCATGACGGAGTTTGACAGAAGCGTTAAAAGTACATTGATACTTACATTGCCCCATAGTATCGTTGTTAAAAGAAAGTTAGAATCCTCTCGCATCTTAAGGATCTTTACAGCCCCACTATTTTCTGAAGATTCGATTTGAAGCCTAAGTTTACTTAAGCTAAAAAACGCAAGATTGAGGCCCGAAAACATTGCCGACTGAGTTACACAAAAGAAAATACCTATCCAGGTTGCCGTATCCATTATTATTAATTACCTTGTTTTATAGTGATATAGTTTTGATTGAAATTTTTAACGCATATTTTCAAAAATAAGCGGAGCATCCCACTCTTTACTGCGGATTTCCCGTATAACTTTTTGAAGATCATCGAGCTGTTTGCCTTTGACACGAATAGAATCGCCTTCAATTTGAGCAGTTACTTTCAATTTGAGGTTTTTGATCTCTGCAACAATTTTTTTTGCCTCTTTGGACTCAATGTAATCAACTATTCTAAATGTCAATCTACGCGTACCGCCACTGGCATCTTCGCGTTTAATCTCTTCGAGACACTTTGAATTCAGATCATGTTTCAGCAGCTTAGCAATAACAATATCCTCCAGGGCTTCCAATTTGTTGTCACTTGAAGAGGTTAGAACCAAAAGCTTCTCTTTCTCCTTGTAGTCCACTTCTGCTACTATGCCTTTGAAGTCATATCGGTTAGCTATCTCTTTATCGCATTGATTAAGAGCGTCTTTAAAGTGCTGCATGTCAATCTTTGCGGAGATGTCAAAACTGTGCTCTTTGGCTTTTCCCATAATTGTTAAAATTCCTTGTAGTTTATATATTTTTCGATTATAACGTTTTAAATTGAAATTTGAGTATAATATCTTCACTAGCCCAGGAAAATCACTATGAGACAACTCTTTTTATGGATACTCTTTGCCGTAATGCTTTATGCACAAAAGTTTTCATCCACTACAACAACCAAAGAGAGTTATTTAAATTTTTATGATTCAAAGCAGAGTTCGCAATATATTTACAATGATGATGGCTCCTTGCTTGCTTGGCTGAATCTCCCGATGCTTCAATCTTTTCGTACACAATCCGATGCTCAAGCCTACTGCCAATCACTCAAGCTTGGCAACCTGCAAT
>JBFHUP010000389.1:0-1808 GCA_041589975.1 Sulfurimonadaceae bacterium
AGTCGATCTGGTGGATATGCTTTACTACACAAAAAAGCAACACAAATATCAGATCTTTGAACAAAAAAATGCCCAAGAGATTATTGAAGAGAAGTTAACATCCTATTTAGAACTTTTTGATGTAAAGCTTCATTTTGCTATCGATGCCCAAGAACTGCCTACCCGTACTTTTACCATACAGTACGACCAAAGCGATTTTGATTTTATCAAGATGCTCGCATCACAAGAGGGGTGGTATATCCAATGTGATGATGACCATGACGGTAAATCAGCAATTGTCATCAATGACAACAGCAGCAACATCATAACTCAAACAGATATTACAGTGGATTATAAAAGGCGTTTAGGTCTTCAGACAAGCTACCGGACTCATCGTATCTATGATCGAAATCGTCCGAATGTGGATTACAATATCAGTAATGAAACAAATCATCAGATAGATTACCTTAGTAGCCAAAGTAAGCGTGTACGAGAAAGGCTAAGTAAAAATGTAGTCGTGCCACAGCTTCAAGAGCCATTAGCGGTAGAGTTAAAAAAACAGAATCTTTTTGCTAAACAACGAGCACATAGTTTAAGTGAGACTTTTGTGGCTATTAGCGATGATTTTGAGATCAAAACAGGCGGGCATGTCACGATGCAGCATTCGCAGGAGAAAATGCGAAGCGAAACTAACCTTTTCATTCGAAAGACTCATTATAATGGGTACTTTCCTGAGGTTTTGGCTGTTTATGATATTGATAAACTTGAACTAAATGATGAGACTTTGATAGTTGATCCAACGGTGAATTATGATGTGCATATTGAAGCACAAAAAAACAGTTCGCTATATCGTCCTGAAGTGATAAGCAATCCTATCCATACAACTTTGACAGCCATTGTAGCCAAAGGTGAAGATGATGATACGATAGCTGTCAACAAAAAGGGGCAAGTCAAGGTTCATTTTCATTTTGATCAAGATAAGACCAATGCCTGCTACTTGGATGTGGCCAATATGCAAAGCGGCAATAACTACGGAAGCCGATTTATTCCTCGTGTCGGCAGTGAGGTGATTGTCAATTTTATCGATGGTGATATCCATGCCCCTGTCATCACCGGAGCACTTTACAATGCCAATAATATAGCACCCTATAGCGAGAAGATTACGCAATCATATTTCAAAACTAAAACGATGAGCAGTGATCCTGAAAATCAGGGATATAATGAGATCCGTTTTGAAGATAAACGGGGAGAAGAGTTTGTCAGTTTTAAAGCCCAAAAAGATTATGAACTCAAGGTAGGTGAAGATAGTAGTACGCATATACAAAAAGATCGCACTGTTGTTGTACAAGAGGATAGCCTTTATCGTGTTAATCATGATCAGCATATCACGATAGGAGAGAATCAAAAAATTGAGGTAGGTGGTGACACTATAGTGCAGGTGATGCAAAACAATGGAACTACAGGAACGCTCTCCTATTTAGTTGACGATACTCACTTTGAATTGACACATAATGATTATTTGAGTGTTAATCATGCTAAAGAGGTAGTGGTCATTGAGGGAAATCAAACTCAAAGGGTTCGTAAAAATTTTCACTTGCAAAGCAAACAAAAAAGTGAAGCCAAATATGATAAAAACTTCTATGTCCAAGTAGATAAAAACCATGAAGTTATGTCTGAAAAAGCTTATGAACTTAAAGCTAACAGTGCCAAAATTACTTCTCAAAGTGATATCGAATTTAAAGCAGACACAGCGATTACCCTCAATGCAGGTGGTAATATCATCACCATCAACGGTGACGGAGTGCATCTTAACGGTGCTGAAGTAGACG
>JBFHUP010000390.1:0-1806 GCA_041589975.1 Sulfurimonadaceae bacterium
CCCACCCAAATATTCTGCCAAAAAAGTTGATGGCAAACGGGCTTATGAACTGGCCCGATCAGGCGAAGAGGTGACCCTAAAAGAGGTACACTCCAAGATCCTTTCCATCAAACTCATCAACTACAACCACCCTTTTGTCACCTTTGAGGCCATTGTAAGTGAAGGGACCTACATCAGGTCATTAGGAGAAAAGATTGCCGAGAAACTGGGGACCACGGGAGCTCTTTCGATGCTGGAACGTCTTTACGAGGGTATTTTTTACTTTGAAGATGAAAAAGCTTTACAACCTCTAGAGCTCATTGATGCAACAATAAATGCCTACACAGGCCATCCTGAGGATATCGATTTAGGAAAAAAACTCCCACTCAATTCACTAAATATTCAGCAAGATGGCAAATATATAATAAAGAGCAAAGATAATTTCGCTATCATTGCTATAACAAATGGAGAAGTTAGCTATTTACTCAATAGGATTAAACAGGGATGTTAATATTATCACGTAAAGCAGACGAGTCTATCTTACTGGGCGAAGATATTCGCATTAAGGTGATCTCGACTGATAAAGGCATTGTCAAACTGGGTATTGATGCCCCTTCGCATGTCTCTATTTTACGTGAAGAGCTTAAAATCGCCGTCGAGCATGCCAATGTCGAAGCTGCCTCAAGAAAAGTCGATGATAAGGTTATGGAATCCTTCTTCAAACAGTTTAAACCTAAAGATAGCTAAATCCCTATGCAAGCCCAAGCTCCTGCGAAGATTAACGCATTTTTAAAGATCACGGGAAGTCGTGGCCACTACCACGAGATGATCTCCCGATTTATCAAAATCCCTACGCTTTTTGATACCTTGACATTCGAACCCGAAAAAGCGTTACCTCATTTTACTTTAGAAGGTGATTTCGGCTGTGAGACTTTACAAAACACTATCTATAAAGCCTATGAAAAACTTTTAGAAGCATCCGATCGTCAAAAGATCGAACGTTTTTTTGAAAACCACAAAGTGATGGTCGATAAAAAGATCCCAAGCTTTGCCGGTCTTGGCGGAGGCAGCAGTGATGCCGCCACCTTTTTACATATGTGTAACGATTACATTGGTCTGAAGCTCGATCATGAGACCTTAGCCACAATTGGAGCTTCCGTCGGAGCAGATGTACCTTTTTTTATCTATGATTATAATGTCGCCAACGTCAGCGGCATCGGAGATATCGTAGCCCCTTTTGAAGATGAACATCTGGAGTTTGAGCTCTTTACCCCAAAGATAGCTTGTGACACGGTTGCCGTCTATCAAAACTATCGCCAAAAGTTCTACCGCCCTATCTCTTCTCAGGATAAACGTTTTTTTGCTACGCTTAAGACCCGTGAAGCCCTAGAACTCTACACAATTAACACAGCCAATGATCTGTATCAATCAGCCAAAGACCTCTATCCTTATCTTGCAGACCATGAAGAAGAGGGACGCTTTTTTTCCGGTTCCGGTTCAACGTTTTTCTCTTTAAAAGGTATCTAATGGGCGAGACCATTGCACGCAATAAAAAAGCTTTTCATGATTATGAGATTTTAGAGAAGTTTGAAGCAGGTATCGAGCTTAGAGGAAGCGAGGTCAAAGCGATCCGTGAAAAACGGGTCAACCTCAAAGACAGCTACGTCAGACTCATCAAAGGGGAAGCTTTTTTACTCAACTCACACATCGGCGTACTCAACACCACCCATGCTTACTACAAGCACGAAGAAGCACGTGTACGAAAACTACTACTACACCGTAAAGAGATCAATAAACTACAACAAAAAGTCGACCAAGACGGCATGA
>JBFHUP010000391.1:0-1789 GCA_041589975.1 Sulfurimonadaceae bacterium
ATAACCTGTTGTTTCATATCAGATCCCCCTTTGCAAATGAAATTATAGCCAACTGTGAGTCAAAGGACTAAGCTCTCTTACACTAAGTGATAAGATCATAAATTTTTATGCTACACTATATCTACAAAGCGGTGGGGGCAGCCATGTATGTCAATAGTGATTATTTCTTGCTTTATCACGGTAAACAGTTAGAAGATGTGCACCCTCTTCCTCTAGAAACAGATCTAGAACGATCTACTTTCATTGAGCTATCAGCACTACTGTTGGCTACCCATCGTAAAAACTTTAACCTTTTTACTTCTTTGGCCTACTTTAAAGAACTTTGCAAGATGTTAAGCTTCACCCCTTTGACAGATATGGACAAAGTTTATGCACTGCAAAACCGCATCTTGGCTCAACTGCAACAAAACCTGACCCACAAAGAACTTGTTAGGCTAAACGAGGCCTTTACTTTTTTGCATAAAGAGGAGATCCTACCCTTACAGCAATACGAACAGCTGCACTCTCTTTTTGAAGCCGGTCAGCTACAACCAAAAGAAGTATCACCCACACGCATTCAAAAAAGCGATGCAGGTTTTTTAGAGCAAAAGGAGCTTTTTATCCAAGAGATCACTTCGCTCCTGGAAGCTTCTGATGAAAAAGGGTTTCAAGAAGAGCTTCATGCAACTTTAGAGTATATTCGCAACCAGAAATTCTCTATCGGCATCACGGGTGTAATGAACGCCGGAAAATCTACACTGCTTAATGCCCTGATGGGACAAGAGATCTTAGGCTCATCCGTTATACCCGAAACTGCAAACCTATCCATCGTATCCTACGATGTCCAACCCTCTGCCAAGGTACATTTTTGGGATAAAAAAGAGTGGGAATCCATCCTTGATGCCTCTCAAACCCTGCCCTCCTTACAAAAATTTGTCAATCAAGTCCACAAAACCTTTGGCACAGATCTTTCAGACCATATTACAACATCGGCACAAGAAATATCCATCACTATGGATCAGCTTCCTCTTTACACATCAGCAGCACAAAGCAATCACAAATGCAATCTGGTTAAATATGTCAATCTACACCTTCCCTTGGACTTTCTAGCCGATGGTATCGAGATCGTTGACACGCCGGGATTGGATGATCCTGTGATACAACGTGAAGAGATCACCAAAGAGTATATGGCTCAGTGTGATTTGATGATACACCTCATGAACGTCAGTCAATCTGCAACCCGAAAAGATATTGAGTTTATTATCGATGCTTTACTCTACAACAATGTTTCTGCACTACTGATCATTATAACCCGATCAGACACCGTTTCACAAAGTGAACTTAACGAGGTCATTGAGTACACCAAGCAAAGTATCACCAATGAACTGCGTGCACTCAAACAAGACAACAAGATAGATTTTGTACTTAAAGCACTCACCTTTTTACCTGTCTCTGGGTATATGGCACTGCAGCACCGTATCGGTAAAGCCCAAGATGCACTCAAAGCCGGATTTCCGCTTGAAAGAACAGGTATCATTGACGTTGAAAACTATCTCAAAAAGAGTCTGTTTGGCACACAAAGCCTTAAAAACCAAACCATCATCCAAAGTATCAAAAGCCGTATCCAAAAAGCTCTAGCAACACACATAAAAAAGATCCAATATCGCATCACCCTAGCCACGCAAGATCAAACCGAACTCAAAACGACGCTGAAGCATTTTAAGAAACAAAAAGCTTTAGATGAAGCCAAGCTTTCAAGTTTGCAAAGCGATATCACACTCTATAAAAACCAGATCACACACTATATGGC
>JBFHUP010000392.1:0-1785 GCA_041589975.1 Sulfurimonadaceae bacterium
ATCACTGTAAATGATCTCCAAATTATTTCCCAATTTACGAACGTTCATAGTGATCTCACCTTCATCAATACCTTCAAATCCATGGATAACAGAGTTAATAATCAAATTAGAAAAAATCTGATAAAAGACACCAGGTACAGACTCTATCTTTAACTCTTGTGGACATTTGATATTGATAACATGTCTAGTGGTCTTAAGCTTGGGATGCAAACTGGTGACAATGCTTTCTAGATATTCATGAATACCAAAAACACGTACTTCTTCGCTACTTTGATCCACTGAGATCTGTTTAAAACTTTGTATCAGATTGGCGGCTCTGTCAAGATTACTTAGGATCATCTCACTACTTTGAAGCGAGTGTTCTATATAATCTTCAAAGACGGATTGGGTCAATTCCTCTTTTTTATAGGCTTGCTCAAAAGATTGTGTCTCTTTTTTCAAGTAGGACGCTGCTGTCACTCCAATACCTATAGGTGTATTGATCTCATGTGAGATCCCGACGACAAGACGTCCTAAAGCAGCCATCTTTTCTGTCTGGACCAGTTCACCTTGGGCTGTTTCAAGATTACGTGTCAGATGTAACTGCCTGAGATACATCGTGACACCACCAATAGCCCAAACGACAAAAAAGAGGATCCAACCCCAATACTTTGCTAAAGCATCCCAAAAAGTGATCTCTTGATAATAAGGAGGAATTTGCAAGATTTTAAAGGCATCATGTACTGATTGGTATCTTAGCGGTGTCGTCCACCCGATCACATTACCACTGATGGCTGCTTTATCACTGCTTTTCATCTCCATCAATGCTATGGCAACATCATTGGCCAACCTATCAGGTGTATGCTGAAGTTTTGAAAGTGGCCACTCTGGATAGAGTTTGGTCGAAGCCATATAAGGAAAACTCTGATAAGTTCTTCTGCCTATGATATGAACATCACCCAGATCGATCTTATTTTCTAAAGCCATACGTTCTAAAGTATCAGTCCTGACCGTTCCAACGTCGATCTTTTTACCTAAGACTTCATAAACGACTTTATCATGAGTCCCGGAAAAGTTGACCAAATCAAGATCTTTTCGGTCCAATCCCAACTCAATGAGTTCTCTCCATGCCATTTGCCATCCGCCAAAAGATCGTGGGTTTACAGCGGCAAAACTAACACCTTTAAGGTCTTCGTATTTGTTAAACTTTGATGCATTATCAACATGAGTAAAAACCACTCCCCCGAACTCTTTTTGAGCCAAACCAGAGATATGTTTGTTGATCAACGTAACAATACGCTGTACCCCATAATCATGTTCCAGCTCAACATAGTACCCTGAGTTTGTCAATATAAAATCGATATCAGCTTTGGCTACCTGGGTAAAGATATCTTTAAAAGGAATAGGGATTATCTTAAAGGTTGACCCCGGGATCTTTTGTGTCAGGTAGGCTGCCGTATCTTACCAACGCTTGAGTGTATGTGAAGGACCCCTTTTGGCTAAAACACCGATCTTCACGGTATGGTGTTTTGCGAAACCAAAACCAAAAAGTATGAAAAACATCAATAGGTATCGCATATAATGGGCCTTTACGTAGACATCTATAACTAATTTTAATGAAATTTTATTAAAGAAATATAAAAAAAGCTGATGTGAATAAAGCTCTCGTCTGAGAGCTTCTACAGTCCTGTCTCGAGCTTAGGTAATGTTGACTCCATGTTTTGTAAGATCTTATCCATCTCACTTTCACTCACCTCAATACGTTTGATCGTCTGTTGGCTCTTTTGCATCGCCTGTAGGTCGACA
>JBFHUP010000393.1:0-1775 GCA_041589975.1 Sulfurimonadaceae bacterium
CAGGGATGGAGTTGCCGCTTGCTTGCATCTTTAAAGCTTCAGGATAAGTCTGATAATGCTTACGAACTACAGCTGCCAAACGGGCTTTTATGGTATCGTCTACCAGACCATCTTGCGTGGTAATCGTATCCGCAATGGCTGTTAAAAGTTCTTCTTGAGGAGTTGGCATCTTTGTTATCCAAGAACGCAGCAGCTCCACATCCACATAACGTGGAATTGATCCCATAATCCCTACATCATTTTGATCATGCACCAAAAGTCCCGAAGTCGTACCGCGATCGAGTGTCAAGACCTGAAAGAGATAGAGGGTATGGTAATCTTTTTGCTCTTTTTTATCAGATGCAGTGATGCTTTGGCGATTTTTTAATGCTGCTGTGACAATCGCGATATATTGATCGATCACTTGCTCACCCAAAGAAATGGCAAAAGTTTTATCATTCTGAAAGTTTCCGCTGTTAAAGTTTTCTAAATAAAAATGTGACACACCACGATGACGGCCCAGTACCGGGATATTAAAATAACGCTCGCCCTGCTCTTTTCCTTCTTCATAATACTCTTGTGATGCACTTTTAAGGCACTTTTCAAAAGCCTCTTTATCTTCATCATACAGGATAGAGGGATTAAGATCAGCCATGACCCTCCAGTACCCCTGTCCTGATTTAAGCTGCGTCCAGGAGATATGCATATGAATCGATGGAGCATGCGGATTCAGCGGATGAATGATCGTTGAAATAGCCGTTGCAGAGGCTAAAGATTTGTTGTCATCATTATCATACTGAACTTGGGAGATATTAACGGAACCACGATTAAACACACTATCATCTTGAGCTACAAAACGTACACCACCGCCATGTTCACCCTGATCTCTAAACCACTCTACCGGTATAAAAGGATGATTGCTTCCCAAGGTTTCGGAAAGTTTGTTTAACCGCGTCACAAAATAGCTTTGAAGATGTTCAACGACTTTGTATGCCTGTTGTGCTTCATCTGCTTGAGCAAAGATCCTTTGCATAAATACCGCCTCAAATGTTTTTGGCATTATATACTATGCAAAGATAGAGTATCCTTTATAAGGCTTCATATTTTTAAGTGCTATAATGTTTCACATGATCAGAGAATTTTTCAAAACCAGACGTACCAATAAAAAGATCGATGCCTTCTTATCCCGCTACAAGATCCCTACCTCATACTTGCATATCAACCGTAAAAATGTAGCCAATGCGATGTTTGTAGGTCTGTTCTTTTCGATGATGCCCATGCCTTTTCAGATGGTAGCCGTTATCTTTTGTATGACCCTGATTAAGTTTAATGTTCCTTTAGCCCTGATGCTTGTCTGGATCAGCAATCCGCTGAGTATGCCCTTTATCATGTATGGTCAATACCTATTGGGGAATTGGGTATTAGATCTTGAAGCTATTGAGACCATACTATTAACCATCGAGTGGTTTGAAAACAATCTCGTCAAAGTCTTTTATCCGCTTTTTGTAGGAGCGTTGATCTCTGGTATCGCGTTAGGTATCATCGGAAAAATCAGTGTCAATTATCTTTGGAGACACTCAATTAAAAAAGAGCGGGCCCAAAAATCGTCAACCATTAGATAGTAATATCGTCCGTGTTAAACTTGGAATCGATTAGGATCTCGTCATCCTTATCTTGTATGAAAAATTTATGAGCTTTACAGTGGTTTTTATGCAAAAAATCAACCAGCTTTTGAGCATAATCTAAAGCTTCATTCCTATCTGTACACTCATAAAACTCAGTGATCTCATTTTTGA
>JBFHUP010000394.1:0-1772 GCA_041589975.1 Sulfurimonadaceae bacterium
ATGATCAATGAAGCCGTTAAAGCTTTTGACATTGAGGTTGTAGGTTCCCTTTTGGTGGGAGATAAAGAACGTGATATCGAGTCTGCCATGTCTGCAGGTGTCACACATACCTATCTCTACTCTGTTGAACTTACGACGAGCAAAGCCACAAAAATTGTCACCTCACTTACAGATATCATAAAAGATTTTCATGTCCAAAGTTGAAGAAAAAGTAGCTTGCGATCACTGTCATTTAAGCTTTGATAGATCGATTATGCTGACACAGGAAAAAGCGGGTGCAACACAATACTTTTGCTGTAAAGGATGCCAAGGGGTCTATAACCTCTTAAATGATAGTGGATTAGAGAGTTTTTATGATCGTACCAAAGATCAAAAACTCACACCACAATCTAAAAAATTTGAAGATAGTGCAGTTTTTGATACCGAAGTGTTTAAAGAGAACTTCATTCATGAAGAGGGCGAGCTTTATGAGATCGCACTCATTATTGAAGGGATCCATTGTGCTGCTTGTGTCTGGCTTAATGAAAAGATCTTGCATGAAACAGAAGGTGTGGTTGAGGCAACGATAAATTTTTCTACTAACAAAGCCAAAATTCTTTGGGATCCATCGGAGATCAAGCTCTCTAAGATCATTGATACAATTCGAGCGATTGGCTATGATGCCTATGCCTATGATCCAAAGGTTGCAGAGACCAAAGCCAATAAGCAGAAAAAAGAGTATCATCGTAGGCTTATCGTGGCTGTGTTTGCTGCGATGAATGTGATGTGGATTGCAATTGCACAATATGCTGGTCTTTTTTATGGGATTGATCAAAACTATAAAAATATCCTTAACATCACTGAAGGGGCTTTAGCTACACCGGCACTATTTTATGGTGGCTGGGTCTTTTTTAGAGGGGCTTATTATGGCTTAAAAAATCATCTGGTCAATATGGACCTTTTGGTTACCACGGGAGCACTGCTTACCTATATCTATTCTCTTTATATTACGATTACTCAAAGTGGTGAAGCTTATTTTGATTCGGTTGTCATGATTATTACTTTTGTCATGTTTGGTAAGTATTTGGAAGTGGTGAGTAAGAAGAAGGCTTCAGATACATTGGATGCTTTAAACCGGCATGTTCCTGTGCAAGTAAGAAAGCTTGTAGATGATCATGTTGAAGATATCAGTGTGCATAGTGTCAAAGTGGGTGATATATTAGAAGTACATGCTGGTGAACGTTTTGCTTTAGATGGTGTCGTGTCAGAAAACGAGACCTATGTTGATGAATCCTCTTTAACGGGTGAGAGTGATCCTGTTTTTAAAAGGCTGCATGATACGATTGTAAGCGGTACAACAAATATAAGTCATACACTGCGTATGAAGGTGAGTCATACTTATGCAGACTCAACTTTTTCAAAACTTTTAACGCTTTTAGATGATGCTTTGGCTAAAAAGCCTTCTATTGAGAGATTAGCTAACACGATAAGTGGTTATTTTTCAACGGTTATATTGATTTTGGCTTTGGTGACGTTCCTCGGATGGCTTTTTATAGATGCCTCGTTTAACACAGCTTTTATGGTAGGTATCTCAGTGATTGTTATTGCCTGTCCGTGTGCTTTGGCTTTAGCCACGCCTATTGCTACACTGGTAGGTATATCGGTTGGAGCTAAAAAGGGAGTACTTTTTAAAGAGGCTTCATTTTTAGAAACCTTGGCAAAAACAACCAAGGTCTATTTTGATAAAACAGGGACATTAACGAGTGGGTCGTTAGAGGTTGTTAATCGTCATG
>JBFHUP010000395.1:0-1756 GCA_041589975.1 Sulfurimonadaceae bacterium
ACATCACCTTTTTAAGCCTATCGTGGATGAACTTCTTAATGTGGATAGTATTGTAACGACTGGATACGTTAAGGTAGCCAATGATGCCAATGAAGTTGAAGAGTTTGGAAATACTCCTGTAGAGGCTTTTGAAGAAGCATTAAAAAACAAAGAGATTCCGGAAAAGCTTCACTCGTGGTTGACACTACCTAGCGGTGAGATTTTGGATCTTGCATTTATGACGATCTACGGAACACTCTATCATGAAGAGTCACTTATGGGGAGTATTTTGGCTAAGTACCCTAAAGATTTAAGCGGTGGCATGGAGTTTCATCCGCAGCTTTTAGGTGAAGAATTTTATGAGCAGTGTCATTTTGATTTTACCATCAATTATAAAGAGCTTGCGGAAGACAAAGCTGAGGAAGAGGCTTGATGAATAAGCTTGCAGCGGCTTGTTTGTTATTCATGTTTCAGCTTGTGGCCAAGGAAGAGAACAAAACGACTCAAGGTTACGCTCAATATAAAAGTGATGCCTGTGACCTCTCCGTTAAAAGAGCTTTAAAATTTGGGGATGAAACCGATATTGTCACTAAATGTTCATGTTATCTTCAAGATGGCAATGATTGGCTTTGCTACACTACGATAAAGCCTACAAAATAGCCTAAAAAACCACTTTGTATGGTATACTGTTTAGATAACGAAATAAGGGTAGGTAGATGTCTCTTTTAGATAATGTTAACTCTGTAACGCGTCTTGCTGAAAATAATGAAGTTCAGCTTATGGTTTTTAAAACGGGTAGTGATGAAGATGCTCCCTATTATGCAATTAATGTCTTTAAAACCAGAGAAGCGATCGAATCAAAAAAGCATTTTCTTACCCAAATACCTGCCTCTCACCCACTTTTAGAAGGAACTATCAACCTTCGTGGCTCACTTGTGCCCATTATTGATCTTCCAGGCTGGCTTGATGCTCCATTAACCAAAGAACAAAAGCTTGGATCAAAGATACTTATTTGTGATTTTAATGGCGTGATGATCGGTCTTAGAATTACAATGGCTCATAAGATTGTCAAAAAGAGCTGGGCAGATCTTCATTCACCTGATGGATATGCTGTTTCTGATGAATCCAAGGTTGTCAATGACACGCGACTTGATGACGGCAGTATCTGTTTGGTGCTTGATTATGAAAAGCTGCTTTCTGAGGTAATACCTGAAGCGATGGTTAATCCGGAAAACACCTATCAGGTAACAGACTTAAATGTTCCGGATCGCCTCAAAAAAGGCACGGTATTGATAGCAGAAGATAGCAGAACCGCCCAAAAGCATCTCACAAAAATTTTTAATAAAGTGGGCATACCTATTCGTATCTTTAACAACGGCCGCTTGTTATTAGACTACATTGATTCACTTCACAATCCAGAAAAAAGTATCCCGGCCATCGTAACTGACTTGGAGATGCCAGAAGTTTCAGGCTTTAAAGTGGTTATGACACTTAAAGCCAATGAGAGCACACGTCATATTCCTATTATTGTTAACAGCTCTATGACAGGAACCAGTAATAAGCGTGATGCGGAGAAGTTAGGTGCTGACGGCTTTGTGGATAAAACCAAAAGTGATAAGATTATTCCACTTATTATATCTTTACTTGAGAAGCAGGCCTAAAAACCTTTCTTCTTTTTGAAGTATTCATAGGCTTCGTTGATATCCTGAAGTTTTGCAGTGGCTTGAGCAATATCCTCTTTCGAGCCGCCTTTACCCATCATGACATCAGGGTGATG
>JBFHUP010000396.1:0-1753 GCA_041589975.1 Sulfurimonadaceae bacterium
AGCGTTAGCGTAGAGAGAGGGACTTCTGGCACTAAATGCCGATACTACCGTCGCTAAAGCGTAAGTGTAGTGTTGTTCCAGTCTCGTATAATTAAAATAGGATGAGTTAAAAGCTTATCGCTTTTAACTCCCCCCATCTCCCCAGGATTGATAAGAGTCATCATACGATTCATCAGACGTCACCTCTTTATAGTTTGAAAGATATTCGATGATATCTTCCATCTCTTCTTCTTTGAGGTTTTTAGCATATCGTGTCATAATGGAGGCTTGAGGGGTTTTGACTTCGTCTGCTCTGTAGGCCAAAAGTTTCTTACGTAGTTTATAGGCCTTCATGTTGGCCAGTTTGGGAAACTGATGTAAGCCTTGCCCTTGAGAGCCGTGACAGGCGGTACACCCTTTTTGAAAATAGAGTATTTCTCCGTTGTTGTAGTCGCCGCACAAAGCTATAGAGGTCGTCATAAAGGGAATTAAAAGTAGTTTTTTCATTTTTGATCCATTAAACATTTGTGTATAATGCTAACAAAAATTAGGGTATAAAATGCTTAGAGAAAATGTCATATTGCTGGACGCTTCTGGATGCCGAGATGTTGAGGTTGAGATCGATGATAAGGGTCAGTTGCAACAAATAAAACCATCTAAGACTAAGGCTCATAAAGTACTCATGCCCTTTATAGTAGATTTAAATGTATCAACTCAAAACGGATCCTTGGAGGGTGAAGCTTTAGCTCATTTGGCTAAGCATGCGTATGACAATGGCATTGGAACCGTAGCTTTGAGAGCTTTTTTAAACAAAGATGTGAACACCACCACTCAAGTAACTTCTATTTATGCTCATCTTAACGGCGTGACGGGGGCAAAGATTTTACCGACTTTTAGCGTGATATTGGATGAGACACATCTTTCAAATATATCACAGCTTCTGGTTGCCGGTGGGGTTATCCCATATATCTATTCAGATATGGACAGTAATCTGATGCGACGGGTTATGCAGTATGCCAGCATGAAAAAGGTTGCATTGTTTTGTGACCTAAGAGATCGATCGCTTAATGCCGATTCAGTTATGCATGAAGGTGTGGTTAATGCAGAACTTGGATTGGTAGGCAATACACCTTTGGCGGAGATTGTACAAGTAAGCAAAGTTATGGAAATGGCTCACTATTTTGATGTGGAAGTCGTGATTAAAGGGATATCTACTGCAAAAGTTCTGCATAAAATTGATCAAGCGAAAAAAGAGGGTGTTAAGGTTAAAGCTGAAGTCTCTTTACATCATTTAGTAAGCAGTGATAATGCCTGCAGGGCTTATAATACCTATGCCAAGATTGAACCCCCTTTAAGAGACGAAGAAGAGCTAAAAGCGATGCAAAAAGCATTAAAAGAGGGCAAGATTGATATTTTAACAAGCTTGCATGCTCCACAAAGCAAACTTCGTAAGGAGACAGCATTTTCCCATGCTACAGTAGGAACGGAAGGGATTCAAAATATTATCTCTTTATACTATACGAAATTGGTACAAAGCGGTATCATCACATTGCAACAGCTTTATTCTTTGACGGTAGAGACTCCCAGTCGTTGTTTGGGTATTGAACCCCAAACATTTGAACCAGGAGAATTGTTTAGCGGAATTTTGATAGATCTTATAAGCTCTACTATAATGGATGATGAAACCTCTTTGTATAAGCAAGAAACATTGAACGGAATCATTGAAAAAACGTTTTAGAACTGTAAGCTTTTTGTATCAACAAGTAGAGAAAAT
>JBFHUP010000397.1:0-1746 GCA_041589975.1 Sulfurimonadaceae bacterium
AATCAGAATGGAACCGCTATCTGGGACATAAAGACCTAACAATAATTTAGCAATGGTACTTTTACCAGAGCCAATTCGTCCGATGATGGCGACATGTTCACCGGGATTGATAACAAAACTCACATTGACTAAGGATGCCGTATCCGCATTTGGATAGGTAAAAGTCACATCTTTAAACTCGATCTTTCCATGAAACTCTGGACGGGTAACAAACTTTTTACCGTGCGGACGTTCACCCGGTTTGGTGACGATCTCATTAAGCATCTGATACGATGTCTTGGCATCTTCAAAGTTGGTCATCAAGGCAGCCACTTGTCCCATAGGAGCCAAGGTACGACCTGTCAGAATCGTAATAGCAATCAAACCACCCATAGAGAGTTCAAATTCTTGGATAAGATAAACACCCACGATAATGATAAAGACTGTATTAAGCTGTACTAAAAGCTGTGTCACGGTTGGAATCGATGCTGAGATCAGACGTGCTTTTAAACTTTTATTTGCAATTTCACCGGTTGACTCTTCCCATAGCCACTGGACCTGGTTCATGGTCCCTAAAGATTTAAGTGTCTCGATATTGTTTAAGGCTTCGATCAAAATACCACTTTTTTTTGCGGCAGCTTCATGAGAGCTTTCGATACTCTCTTGTAAAGGTTTGCGGATAAAAAAGACATAACCCAAAATAAGCAGCATCATCACAATCGGGATTAAAACAATCACACCACCGATATAGTAAATAATGATCAAAAAGATAATGGCAAATGGAAGATCAATCAAGGCTGCCATCACAGCATTGGTCAAAAAAGATCTGATTGCGTCAAAATCTTTAAGATTACTCGCAAATGCCCCTACCGAATCGGGATGATCAGAGAGCTTCATATCAAGTACGCGTTCAAAGATCGTAGCTGACAAGATAACATCACTTTTTTTAGCTGCCAGTTCCAAAAGATAGGTCCGGGTATATTTCATAAAGGTATCAAGTATGTAAATAATTCCAACACCAATTGCAAAAACCCATAAGGTCGGTATGGCGTTGTTGGGAATGACCCGGTCATAGACATTCATGGTAAACAGCGGTGTTGCTATAACAAACAGATTGATAAGCAGTGAGGCAAAAATAACATCCCTATAGAGGTGTTTTGATAGTTTAATGGTACTCCAAAACCAGTGTTCTTGGTTAAGATGCAGTGTTCTTGAATTCTCTTGAGTATATTCAAAAGCTTTTTTGATCATAAATGCATAACCGACATACTGATCTACCAGATCTTCCATATCCACCCACTGTTCAATAGCCGTTTCTGCAGGCATGACGATCTTAGCTTTCGTTCTGTCATCATTAAAGGAGTCTAAAATACAGGCACTTTGATTGGCCAGTAAGATGATCATAGGTAACTGAAGCGGAGAGATCTGATTGAGTGGACGTTTAATCAGACTGGACTTAAGACCTGCTCGCATTGCCGCTCTGGAAAAAAGACTTTTGGCTTTATTAATCGAAAAGAGTTCAGGAGAGTCATATCCGGGTTCAATCGGAAGCCCAGCCGTAAGAACTTCTGCACTGTAAGGTCTATGATAAAGTTCTGTAAACAGGACTAAAGTCTCCATCAATGCATGGATACGTAAGTTTTCTGCAGATTCAAAAAACATCTAACTACCCTCTCCAAGCAATTTAACTTTCGAATATAATGTACTATTATCGCCCATTATATTAGAAACTAAACTACCCATGCTGTTTAAGATACGATATCTTGC
>JBFHUP010000398.1:0-1745 GCA_041589975.1 Sulfurimonadaceae bacterium
CCAGCGATCATAAAGAGACGCTCTTTGACCTTATCTTTGAGTTTGGCAAAACTTCCTTTACCCAGACGATCCAGTGCAGGCAGACTGCCGCTATCTGCGACATAACGATCGATGACCTGCAAAGCATCCACAGGAACCAGAACCTTATCTTCTCCCTGATAACGAAGCGTCACAAAATCTTTGGTCCCGCCCATGATACTCATCTGGGTGATACTCTCAAACAAAGCCACCCCATAATCCTCATGGACCACATAATCACCCGGCTTGAGCTCATCTAAAAGAATGGTAGCTTTACGTTTTTTACTCTTTTTGACCTTGTGATTGATCGAGACGATCATCTCTTCAGGTGAGATGACAGAAAAAGTATAACCAGCTTCTACAACAGTGACCTTTTGTCCCCGTTCTTCGAGTCTAAAAAGGTCAGCTTGTTTTAAAGCACTCTCATTACGAGAGATAACCGTGATAGCTTTTTCTTTGTGCAGTTCGACCAAAGCTGGGACATCAATAGCCTGTAAAGGTTTATATCGCGAAGCCTCAGGAATCACTTCCAAAGCATCAAAATAGCCACGTTCAATCTGAGGTCGATCCAAACTGTAGGCATCTTCGATTAAAGCTGTGAAATCTTTAGAGGCAACCGCTATTTGATTCATCACAAAAGCGGAACTGAGCTCTTCTAAATACCAAAAACCGATACTCTCGATATCAGTACTAAAAGCCTCAGTCGCTTTTTGTTCGATACGATCTTGCAAATCACTAGACTGCTCAGGCGTTAAGGCCAAAAAGGAAGGAAAGATCTCAAAGCTTTCCAACTCCTCTTTGTCACTTTTTTGCGTATCCAGATCAAAATACCGCATCGATTCGATCTCATCATCAAAAAAAGAGATACGTAAGGGTTTGGGTGCACCCACTGAAAAAATATCGACGATATCCCCACGAAATGAGATCTCACCTTCCATTTGAACAATATCTACAAAGCTGTATCCCCAGGCATGCATGGTCGTTTTAAAACTTTCATGATCGACGCTATCACCAAAATCAATCCGTTTTTTCTGCAGCAGTTCTTTGTTGGGAAATTTATGAAACAGGGTCTTAATCGGAGCAATAAGAAGCGGTTTATTGGGCGTGTTGTAATAACCATACAGAGCTAAAAAGAGTTCATTGAGCTCTTGTTTAAATGACCTCAGATCATCTAAAAAGCTGGCTCTGAAGTCGGGAAGTTTTAAGGCCTGAATACCCAGAAATTGGGCCATTTCTAAAGCTGTGGCTGCTTCTTTATCATCTTCTACGATAATAATATGAGGAAGTTCAGACTCACCATCTATAAGATCTTTTAAATATTCAAAAGTGTTAGCGGTTAACAAAAAATGCCTTGTGGATCTCTAGGAAGCCCTAGAGTTTAGAGAAGATTAAGCAGATTGAACGGAAGGGAGCTCTTCTAGCTTCTTCTTGGGTGCTTTTTTAGAACTGTTTTCCAAAGCGGGACGGGGCTTGAAGTGAGACTCACCTTCAAAGACCGCCTGAGCTTCGATAACCAATTCGCTTGATGTCACTTTACCTGACATCTTACCGTCAGCATGGATCTCGATACGATCTGCTTCTGCCGAACCTTCGATCATCCCTTGAATGATCAGTTTTTTTGCATGGACCTCGCCATTAATTTTGCCATTTCGTCCCACTGTGATTGAAGAACTTGAGTGAATGGTGCCTTCAAAGTTTCCATCAATATAAAGTGAGCAGGTGAGTTC
>JBFHUP010000399.1:0-1743 GCA_041589975.1 Sulfurimonadaceae bacterium
AGTTCATCAGGAATGAGCTTAGCCATGGCATCAGCTTGGGCATAAGGCATTCCAAGGACTCGAGCAACATCTCTGATAACCCCTTTGGCTAACAGCGAACCAAAGGTGATGATTTGTGCGACTTGATTACGACCATATTTTTCTACGACATAATCGATCACTTCACCCCGACGGGCTTGCATAAAGTCCATATCGATATCGGGCATCGATACACGTTCAGGATTTAAAAAACGCTCAAAAAGCAGGTCGTATTTCATCGGATCGATATCGGTAATATCCAAAGCAAAGGCTACTAAAGATCCCGCAGCAGATCCACGACCTGGTCCGACAGCCACGCCCATGCGTTTGGCTTCTTTAACGAAGTCCCAAACGATAAGCATATAGCCCGGGAATTTCATGCCGTTGATGATGTCGATCTCAAAACGCAGACGCTCTTTGTACTCTTCATGACGTTCTTCAGGTACATGTTGTAAGCGGTTTTCTAAACCTTTTTCACAACAGTGGATAAAGTAGGCAGCATCATTTTTATCAGCGGCACTTAGCCATTTAGCTTTTTGCTCATCTGTCGCATCTGCTGCTAAAGGGGCATCATCTTCAAAATTGATATCAAGACCTTCATTAGCAGCATATTCTGGGGTGAATTTGAAGTGCGGCGGCGTAGGGCGTTTGACAATCGGAGCAAAGTCTTCGATCTTATTGGCGATCTCCATAGTGTTTTCCAAAGCCTCAGGAATATCTGCAAAAAGCATCTCCATCTCTTGCGGGGTCTTAAGGAAAAATTCATGTACCGAGTGACGCATTCGGTTGGGGTCATCATAAAGTTTATTCATCCCGATACACATAAAAGCTTCATGAGCATCTGCATCAATCTGATTGGTATAGTGGGTGTCGTTGGTCGCGATGACTTTGATCCCGGTCTCTTTAGATAGTTGTAGAACCTGCTCATCGATAAAGAGTTGATCATCAATACCGTGACGCATCAGTTCAAGATAAAAGTCATCTCCAAAGACCTCTTGATACTCTCTCGCAACAGCTAAAGCTCCTTCATATCCTTTGGCACCGTTGTTAACGTTTCTTTGGTTTTTTAAATTCAGATGCCAGTTGACTTCGCCTTGCAGACAGGCAGAAGAGCAGATGAGGCCTTCAGCATGTTCAAAAAGCATCTTTTTATTAATACGCGGGAAATAGTACATTCCGTTGATATAAGCTTGACTGCTTAGATACATAAGGTTTTTATAGCCCGTCATATTTTTGGCATACAGGCAGACGTGGAAACGCTGACGTGAAGATTTGTCTCCAATCTCATCGCCATTGTGGATGTAGCCCTCCATACCGATGATCGGTTTGATACCGGCATCTTTCATCTGTTTGTAAAAGTCTATGGCTCCGAACATATTTCCGTGGTCAGTCATGGCTACTGCGGACATGCCTCGAGCTTTGATCTCTTTGGCTAAAACAGCAATCTTATTGGCACCATCTAAAAGTGAGTACTCTGTGTGAAGGTGTAAATGAGTGAATTCCGGCTGTTTCATTGGACCTCTTTAGACGTGGCGTTTTATGTTGTAAGATTATAACTTGATAACTATAATCTTGGCTAAAAAAGCATAACTATACAGACTATTTAGCATAGATGTTACTTTCACTTTAACCAAAGTTGTCCTCTTTAAACTGCTGCTGTATTTCAATCACTTTGTCCATATTCTCAATGAGGGCTTGCACACAATCATGATCCAGTGTAGTGAG
>JBFHUP010000400.1:0-1736 GCA_041589975.1 Sulfurimonadaceae bacterium
GCTGAACAGGAGTTATTGTTTTTACCATAAAAGACAAGCTGTTCAACCGCTTTTTCTCCAATGGTCTGGGCAAAGATATTGGGACTTCCCAAACGCTCTGAAACAAAAGCGATACGTTTTTCATCATCCAAAAACTGACCACTTACATCAATACCTTTGTAATAGGTCAAACGCTCGGTATCACCACTTTTAACATCATAAAGATAGACATCAGGTTGTCCCTCTGGTGCCATAGTCAAAAGCAGCTTATCATACTTTTTACTGACATCAGAACAGGTAAGCATTCCTTCAGATGTAATGATACGAGTATGTTCGCCTGTTACAATATTATATTTATAAAGTGTCGGACGTTGACCTACCACGGTATAATAAAATGAACGTTGCTTCGCATCCGCCCATTTAGGAAAGATATTCAATCCTTTTCTAATAATAACCTTTTGGTATTCCAAACTGTAATCAGAAATGACAATCTCCGTATTATTAGGACTGATATAGCGGGCAAACACCACCCGTTTCGTCATCCAGTTGACTGTTGGAAGTTTAAAATAGTTATTGATCTCTACAGCGATCTCATGAGCCAAAAAGACATAAAGATCCTGTTTGGTTATACGATACGTTCGCTCAAAAAGTGCTTCCTCTTTATCGGTGTCGATCAATTTAAAATCACACAGCATCAAGCCGTCATTATTTTGACGCAAACGGTAACGAACAACATATCTGACTTTAGCATTACTTTTATTGACGCTGTCTGCTGGAAAGTCGTTTTTAGAATAGTGATCTTTGACATCGAATTGTGACAAGACATGGAGGTCACTTCTAAGGATCTTATGAAACTTCTTACTGATATATTTGGTGTAATTAATCGAGCCATCTTCGATACTGATCGTGGGTAAAATGGTCGGGGCTTTTTCTACATGAAGCGTTGCATCTGCGGCAAAAAGAAAAATAGTTGAAAAAAACCACACTAAAATATTACGCATTACTCTCTTCCTTTTGTCGTAAAGTCCACTTTAAAGGTTTTAGCTTTACCATCGGGTGAAATCGGAAATATTGTACCTAAAAGATACTCTAAATGAGCTTGAACTGTCGCATCAAATTGCGTATCTCCCGAAACCTGTTTAATTTCATAACGCATTTTTCCTGTTTCACTGATACGAATATAAACTTGAACATGCTTGTAGGTTTCACTTCTATGATTCCATCTACTGTATAGCAGTTTATAGATTTTTGCCCGGTAGGCATCTTTGACACCGCCTGAAGCCTCTGCCCTTTTTTGTCGGCTTTTAAATTTACCATACTCAAGGTCAAGCTCCTCTACATCAACTCTTTTTTGTGTTAAACGTGTCTGATGTTTAATATTGGTTCGAGTCTGTATCTTTTTTAAAAGCTCCTGATCCACAGCGTTTTGTTGAACTTTAGTATGTTGTGTATTAACAACGGATTCACTCTCAATAGAGTCAAATATATCATCAAGATCTTCAAGCTCTTGTGTCGCTTTTACTTCTTGTGCCTGTTCCTGAATTACAGGTATATCATTGGTGACATCATCAACTCCAATCATAACAACAATATTATCACTTTGGGTATAAAACCTGTTTTTTGCGATAAACTCCATCATAAAATAGAGCATAAAAAGAAGAAAAAAGAAAAAAGTAAGAGAAAAGATACCGCCGTATAAAAAATACTCAGTTCTGTTGTTATCCATCTGTAGCAAGGGACACCTTCGTAAACCCAGC
>JBFHUP010000401.1:0-1728 GCA_041589975.1 Sulfurimonadaceae bacterium
AGATCGAAGCAGTAACGAAACACGACCTTATTGCATTCAACACATCAGTGGCAGAAAGCCTGGGAGAAGAGTCTCGCTGGTTTCACTATGGTATGACAAGCTCGGATGCAGTAGATACCGGTGTGGCTTTACAGATGAGGGATTCACTTACGATCATTATTGATGATGTCAAGATGCTTATGGAATCGATCAAAAAACGTGCCATGGAACACAAGATGACTTTAATGGTGGGACGTAGTCATGGTATCCATGGCGAACCCATCACTTTTGGTCTGACCTTAGCTGTATGGTATGATGAAGTTGCTCGCCATCTGAAAAACCTCGAAGAGACAATGGAAGTGATCTCTGTAGGTCAGATCTCTGGAGCTATGGGCAACTTCGCCCATGCACCCTTAGAACTTGAAGAGTATGCTATGGCCGAACTGGGTCTTAAACCAGAGCCATGTTCCAACCAAGTCGTACACCGGGATCGTTATGCACGTTTAGCAACGGCATTAGGAATGTTGGCATCATCTGTAGAGAAGTTTGCCGTACAAGTACGCCACCTGCAACGAACAGAAGTGTATGAAGCAGAAGAGTATTTTGCCAAAGGTCAAAAAGGTTCTTCCGCTATGCCACATAAACGCAACCCGATCCTGACTGAAAATATCACCGGTCTGGCTAGAACCATCCGTGCTTATGTCACACCTGCATTGGAAAATGTCGCACTATGGCATGAGCGTGATATCTCTCACTCATCTAGTGAGCGTTTTTGGCTACCCGATGCTTTTATCACTACCGACTTTATGCTTCACCGTATGAACAACGTTATCGCAAACCTAACCGTTATGCCTGAAAACATGATGAAAAACCTCAACCAAACAGGTGGATTGGTTTTCTCTCAACGTGTGCTTTTAGAACTGCCACTTCAAGGGGTAAGCCGTGAAGATGCTTACAAAATCGTACAGCGTAATGCTATGAAAGTATGGGAAGAGATCCAGCAGGGTAAACCGACACTCAATGAACAAGGTGAGTCTCTTTACCTTGGTCACTTACTGGCTGATGAAGAGTTACGTTCTAAACTATCTGAAGAACAGATCCGTGAATGTTTTAACTACGACTACTATACGAAGAATGTAGACGCTATTTATAAAAGAGTTTTTGGCTAATCGTGCCTCTACTTTAGAGTGAGTCTTGCTCACTCTATATGGATTTTAAGATCCTCATTTATATCTATTTTACTAAACTTTTTTATAGCACGAAAGTTCAAAAGTTTAACTAGAACCTTTTTTGATATTCACTAAACAGATAATCGTTTTCTTTAGCTATGGCATGACAAGAAACACACCCCTGCGTTCCTTTTTGAAAACTTTGATATCCTTGCTTTGTCTTTATAAAGCGTGCATATCCCCAATGATCACCATCATGATTAAAACGGCGAGAATCTTTTAACATATATTCAACTCTTTGAATCTTATCAGCTTCCAAGGCACTTGGGAAAAGCGTCATCTCTTTAACTGACCAACCAATTTTAACTACCTTACTGCCATCTGGTAAAACCTTTACACCCTTTTTAAGAGCATCAAAAGCAAGCTTGTTAGCCAAGATGTAGCGAATCTCATTTTTATCTTTACGAAAATGTGTAGCTACTACTTTATAATCTTGATAATCTTTTATCACATCAAATGCTAAACCGTTTTGAGGCATTTTTAAATTTGGTACCCCTTGAGCATGTAATGTTGCCATGAG
>JBFHUP010000402.1:0-1691 GCA_041589975.1 Sulfurimonadaceae bacterium
CTCATCTCTGCATGAAGTGTTGCTGTAAACATCATAGCTGTTACAGCTGATAATAAAAGTTTTTTCAACATAATAAACTTCCTAAGTTATGATTTTTACAATTCTACCTTATAGTTTCTGATATTTGAGTAAGAACTCAAAGCTAAGGGCTATTTATAGGATTTCGTTACGGTTTTGTGATATGGAGCTAAAAAAGCCCCAAATATAGTCTCTCTGTTACTAAAATGTAACGTTTTTATGGCACAATAAGATGATTGAATTAATAAAGGAACAATTATGAGAACCTCTTTTGGAGTTTACGATATTTATGCACATGAGTTAGACCAAAAACTTGTAGTACAAATCACTTCTCAATTGGGTGAAGTTCACCTGCAAAATGAAGATACTCGTGCAAGTGA
The DNA here is from genome assembly GCA_041589975.1 of Sulfurimonadaceae bacterium. Lineage (GTDB taxonomy): Bacteria > Campylobacterota > Campylobacteria > Campylobacterales > Sulfurimonadaceae > JBFEYF01. The sequence continues at coordinate 399 of JBFHUP010000402.1, forward strand.
CTTTCCTAATGAAGTATGTTTTACTGTGGAAAATCCTTCAAAAAAAATTGAAGCAAAAAGTTTAAAAAAATACTCTTTTGGTGGCTATAAATTCATTTTAGGCATTAACAACTCTGGAGAACTATTTTTATTCCATAGTGGCAAACTGACAGTTGGTAAAAAAATAATCGACGGAAAAGATACTTTAACTCTGGCATTTTTAAAAGAGCCAAAGTCAAAATAGACCTAAGTGATCTATGATCTAGATAGATACAAGCAGAAGCTAGAAGATGCTTGTGGCCGACTTCTTGGCTTCAACCTCAATCACCTTGACCATGATGTTAAGGTCTTAAAACAAGCTTTTGTTCTTGCCTATGATGAAGGCCTTTTTGACCTTCACTTCTATGATGCCTGCCTGCAAGATGAACTTAAATTAGAACTCTTTCGTTATATCACACCACTTTCGGGATCTTTAGCTTTTTTAGCCATACAGATCTTAGCAGCCAACCGTATTATGCAAAGTAATGGCTTTGCATTGGCTCAAAGTTATTATGAAAAAGAGTGCGGTATCATCATCAATCACCTTAGAGCTTCTAAAACCGTTGTCAGTGCTATAAAAAAAGGAGAGAGTTACTTTCTTAGCGGCAAACTGACTTGGGCCAGTGGTTACAAGATATTTGACCATCTAGTTGTCGGTTTTCATTATGATGGGCAGGAGTACCAAGCTATCATGCCTTTTAAGGAACAAGATGGCTGTCATATCGATGCAGTAGATGATACATTTGTGGGACGATCGATGAATACAGTGAGTATGACTTTGGATCAGTTTGAAATCGATGAAAAACTGATCATCAGTCATCATCCTATTGGCAGTTACACCCAACAAAAATCCATCTCAAAAACAGTACATTGTGCTCTTTATGGTATAGGTGTGGGAGCCTTACAGGTTATTGAAGATAGAGAGCTAAAAGAGCAGGGGACAAAACAGTTAGAAGTAATTAAGGAAAATTTTATGTCTAGCAGTAATCCTTCTGAGATGGATACCCTTAGAGTCGAACTATTTAATTTCGTTCAAGGCTTGATTAGTACCAGTATGACCATTGTTGGTGGTAAGTCGATGCTTACGACACAAAGGCTGCAACAATATTATCGAGAGCTGATCATGTTTAACTCTAACGGTCTCAATCAAGAACTCAAAGATCTTTTTAAATCCTCTTTTTTACAAAGGCTATAACGATGAGAATTGCAATATTATTATTACCACTGAGTCTACTGCTGGCATCGCCTAAATATAGTTTAGAACATGAGATATCA
>JBFHUP010000403.1:0-1675 GCA_041589975.1 Sulfurimonadaceae bacterium
TATAAGCGGAGGCATCATCTTTCTTATTCCTTTGCTGCTTTTTAAAAAGCATAAGGGCACTCGCTTTTACCGCAACATCATTGCCTTATGTATGATGAGCTTTTCTACCATCTATATTCAGCAACACTTAGGTCGCATCGAAATGCACTTTCATGTCTTTGTAATGATGGCCTTTTTATCCTACTATAATGATTACACGGCCATCGTCACAGCGACAGTTCACACCTTGGTCTATCATATACTCTTTACCTATTTACAGATAAACAGCGTGACGATAGGTGATATGCCTTTGGTCGTTTACAACTATGGATGCGGATGGGATATCACCTTTTTGCATGCCTTTTTTGCTGTTTCTGAAGGCATCGTCGTGGGCCTGATGACCGTACAGCAATTTAAAAACCGCTACAACCTCTTAAAATCCAAGCATGAAATTGAAATGCTTAACAAAAACCTTCAAAAGCAGATCATAGACAAAGAACGCCTTTATCATGAAACGACCCAGCTTCATCAAGCCCTGGAGCAAAACAGTATCATCTCCCGTGCCAATCCCAAAGGTAAAATTGTTTATGCCAATAAAAAGTTCTGTGACATCAGCGGTTTCACGCAAGAGGAGCTGATCGGTAAACCCCATAATATTATCCGACATCCCGAAACGCCCAAGGCTCTGTTTAAAAAGATGTGGAAGACCATCCAGAATAAAGAGGTATTCCATACAACCTTAAAAAACCTAACCAAAGATGGGGAGGAGTATTTTGTTGACCTTACTATTATTCCCCTGCTGAATGAAGATGGAGAGATCTATGAATACCTCTCTGTCAGAGATGATATTACTGAATTGGTTCAGACACAAAACAGACTGGCTAAAGAGCTCTCTAAAGATCGATTTTTAGCCAACATGAGTCACGAGTTACGTACACCGCTTAATGCCATCATCGGGTTTATTAAGTTGGCTTCTAAAGAGGATATCAATGAAAAGACCAAGAGCTACTTGGATATCTCTTTGCAAAACTCACAACAGCTGCTCTTTTTACTCAATGATATCTTGGATATTGCCAAAATGAAAAGTGGCAAGTTCTCTTTAGACTATGCCCCTTTTGATCTAAAAAATTCGCTCAAAACTCTGACACTCACCTTTGCCAATCAGGCAAAACTCAATCATTTATCGCTTAAGGACAATTTTGATGATGTGGCTGATGTAACACTTAACGGAGATTGGCACCGTATCTCGCAGATCTTGACCAACCTGATCTCCAATGCTATGAAATTTACACCCGCATCAGGCACCATCACACTCAATGCTCACTATGAAGGCAATGTCTTAACTTGTAAAGTAAGCGATACCGGTATTGGACTTACCAAAGAGGCTCAGCAAAGAGTTTTTAAAGAGTTTGAGCAAGCCGACACCTCAACAACCCGAGAGTATGGAGGTACAGGACTGGGTCTTTCCATCTCTTCAGAACTGGCAAACATGATGAAGGGATCTTTAAAAGTACAAAGCCAAGAGGGTCAAGGCAGCACCTTTACGCTAACCCTTCCACTACAAAGTGTTACGTATACAAGCGAAAAAAGCGATGCTAAAACAGAGCTTTTGGATGCCGACACATTTAAGGGTCATGCTCTCATCGTGGAAGACAATAAAACCAATCAGATGCTGATTGAGATTCTTTTAGATGAA
>JBFHUP010000404.1:0-1668 GCA_041589975.1 Sulfurimonadaceae bacterium
AATAATATACATATAGGGGATAGACTGATTGTACTGGATTAAGAGTTTTTTTTTAGCTTTGATCGTCATTGGCTTGACGACAGGGTGTAGCCACCGCTTTAAAAGATCTGCTTACTTTCAAAAACATCAAAATAAATCTTATAAAAACCATTTTAACCCTCGATATGCTGACAAAAGCAAAAAAGTCAGACTGGATGATGACGGGATTCAGACAGGAACAGAGCCTCAAGCTGTAAGTTCTAGAGTCTCTCAAGGTGCAAAGAAGCATCCTACAATGCGTTCTTATGAGATTAACGGGATTAAATATTATCCTAGTGTTGTAGAAACAGGCAGTGTTTTTCATGGTATTGCGAGTTGGTATGGACCGGATTTTAATGGAAAAGCCACGTCAAATGGTGAGATCTATGATATGTATGCTTTTACGGCCGCTCATAAGACATTACCGATGCATACGATTGTCAGAGTGACCAATAGAGAAAATATGAAGCAGGTTACAGTTCGTGTTAATGATCGTGGTCCTTTTGTCAAAGGAAGAATCATTGACCTTTCAAAAGCAGCTGCAAGAGCTATTGATATGACAGCGACAGGTACGGCTGCGGTGCGTTTAGAGATCCTGGGGTTTAATGATGGTAAGAACAGCTATAAAGCTCAAACAGCAAGCAGCGTAGGTGTTGTCAAAGAACATCGAATTAACACTGGAAATGCTTATGTTCAGATAGGTTCCTTTGGCATGCTTTCGGGTGCTGAGATCTATCAAAAACGATTTGCTTCATTGGGACAAAACTATAAAGCAATTATCCGCGAAAAAAATGTCAAGGGTAAAAACGTATTTAAAGTGCTTATTTCAGGTTTTAAAAGTGAGGATGAAGCACGAAATTATATTGATACCCATAGTGGGTTCGAAAATGCATTTATTATAAGGGATTAAAGTGACAGAGATCAAACGAAAAACTAAAGAGACAGATATTGTTGTTAGTTTAGAGGTTCAAGGTAATGGTGTCGCATCTATAGATACAGGTGTAGGTTTTTTAGACCATATGTTGGAAAGTTTTACAAAACATAGTTACATGGATCTAAAAGTGACATGTAAAGGTGATACGCATATTGATGATCACCACAGTGTCGAAGATGTGGGAATAGTTATAGGAAAAGCTTTAAAAGATGAGATCTTTCCAATTGAGAAAGTAGAACGTTTCGGTAATGCTACGATTGTCATGGATGAAGCGAGTGTGACCTGTGATCTTGATCTTTCTAACAGACCTTATTTGCATTATGAGACAAGTGTATCTGGTAGTGTAGGGCGTTTTGATGTAGAACTTGCTGAAGAGTTTTTTCATGCACTGGCTCTTAATGCCGGAATCACAATGCATATCGTACAAAACCGTGGTAAAAATAAACACCATATCATCGAAGCCTCTTTTAAGGCTTTAGCTGTGGCACTAAGACGTGCATTGACACCTCAAGAACGTGCCGGTGTTCCTAGTACTAAAGATGTTTTATGATTAAACTGTTGCTTTTAGATGTTGACGGTACCTTAACAGATGGTCAGATTATCTATACGGCCAATGGGGATGAACTTAAAAACTTTTCTGTCAGAGATGGTCTTGCCATTTCATCTTGGATACGATTAGGTAATCAAGCAGCTATTATAACAGGACGTGAATCAAC
>JBFHUP010000405.1:0-1662 GCA_041589975.1 Sulfurimonadaceae bacterium
GTGTTACAACCTCTTGATATTTACCTGATTGTAAATCCTCTTCAACAATGGTACGTAAAAAATCTTTGTGTTCGCTCATAGCTTTGTAAACCTTTTATATTGTGAAACTGTTAAAAGATTGATAGTTTATCCAAAGTGAGCTTATACCATCTTAGAAGTAAGATTGGTTACAATAGATTATGAATTTAGATGAACTTCTTTTGCAAATCAGAGCATGCAGTATCTGTGAAGATCTTCCAAAGGGCCCACGACCCGTCTTACAGGTCAGCAAAACAGCAAAAATCCTGATCGTGGGGCAAGCCCCTGGAACGGCTGTTCATGCAAGTGGGATTCCTTTTGATGATCCAAGCGGCGTTCGTCTGCGTGAGTGGCTGGGTATGGAGGAAGCAACTTTTTATGATGCATCCAAAGTTGCTATCGTTCCTATGGGCTTTTGTTATCCTGGTCGAGGTAAAACAGGAGACTTGCCGCCTCGAAAAGAGTGTGCACCTGCCTGGCGAGAACAGGTGTTAGAACAGCTTGGAAATATTGAACTGACAATCTTAGTGGGCAAATATGCTTTGGATTATCATTTAGGCACTAAGCTGACACTGACCGAACAGGTGAAAAGCTGGGAAAAATTTCTTCCTTATATCCCACTGCCACATCCCAGCCCTCGTAACAATATCTGGCTCAAAAAGAATGAGTGGTTTGAGCTTGAAGTGGTCCCAGAAGTCAGGAAAAAGGTCGCTTCACTGCTTTAGATACTTCTTGTAGATCTGAACTGACAAAAAGAGCTTATGAACGGGATGTTTACATCTATGAGTTTATACTTCTTTGAAGTACAATTGTTATAAATAAGAACTCCAACAAGGATGAATCATGGATGCTCCTTTTAATTCTCTTTCTGTCACTGATAAGTTTTTTTTCGTATGGTATTTAGTGCTCTTCTTGGTTGGCTTGGCTATTTTCCTTTTTATTATGCACACTGATAGATCAATAGAGTTTTCTGTAAAAGAGTCTGATGATAAAAAGATCACGATGACAAGCGATCATATGGAATTAGCACAGAAGTAGATCTAAGTCGAACTATCTTCTGAATAATCTATTTTTGAGAGATTTTCATAACGTTTATACATCTCATGGGCATTATTTGTCGCCGTCATTAAAAACTTCATTGCATCTTGGCTGTTTTGTTTTTCAACCATTTTGAAGCGGGCTTCATTATACATATAGTCTTTGACAGGGATCTTTGGCCCTTTATAGTCAAGTTTCATCGGATTTTGCCCTTGCTCTTTTAACATGGGGTTATATCTGACTAATGGCCACAGTCCACACTCGACAGCAAGTTTTTGTTGTGTAAGCCCATCTTTCATATCATAACCGTGAGCAATACAGTGGGAGTAGGCGATGATGATAGAAGGTCCATCATAGGCTTCTGCTTCCATAAAAGCTTTTACTGTTTGCGTGTCATTGGCTCCCATCGCCACACGAGCAACATAGACATCTCCATAGTTGATCGCCATCATGGCTAGATCTTTGGGTAGTCCTGATTTACCGGAAGCTGCAAACTTAGCTATAGCACCTGTTGGCGTGGCTTTGGACTGCTGGCCACCCGTGTTGGAGTAGACTTGGGTATCAAGAACCAAGACATTGACATTTTTACCGCTGGCTAATACGTGA
>JBFHUP010000406.1:0-1639 GCA_041589975.1 Sulfurimonadaceae bacterium
ATCACAGCTTGCTGACCAGAGATCTCTAAAGTACTGTCATTATCCACACTGTGGGTATGGGGATCGATAATCCCGCAGTGACCATGGTCTGTATACTCACAAAAACAAAGATCCGTTACGACAAACATATCTGGATGAGCTTCTTTAATAGCTCTTACTGCCGTTGCGATGATACCGTGCTCGCATAAAGCATCACTTCCGACACTATCTTTGGTATCTGGAATACCAAAAAGGATGATACTGTAAATACCCAGTTTTTTAAGTGTGTCGCACTCTTTGATCGCTTCATCGATGCTCATCTGAAAGACACCTGGCATTGAAGCGACCTCATCTTTAATATCTTTACCGCTTCTGACAAATAACGGATAAATAAAATCATCCACTCTGACATGATTTTCTTGGACTAAATCTCTAAGATGTGCATTCATACGCACTCTTCGTAATCTATTAAACAAAATGCACCCTTTTTGTGCTAGAATTCTAAGAAAGATTTATAAATCTTTTCGAACGAAATTTTACCATAAACTGAGATTATCAAATAATTATGCATCTAGAACTATCAAATGTGGCCATACTACCGACCAAACATGGAACCTTTAATATTCAATCCTTCAAAGAGGGCCACAAAGAGCATTTAGTTATTTTTACCGCCGACCCCAAAAATGATCTTTTAGTACGCATCCACTCCGAATGTCTGACAGGAGATGCCCTGGGAAGCCTAAAATGCGACTGCGGCAGTCAACTCGATTTTGCATTACAAAAGATTGCTAAAGAGGGTGGGATGGTCATCTATTTGCGTCAAGAGGGTCGTAATATCGGTCTTTTAAATAAAGTCAACGCCTATGCCCTTCAAGATATGGGGCTTAATACCGTTGAAGCCAATCACCAACTCGGTTTTGAGAGTGATGAACGCAACTACAGTGTGGTTGAAGAGATCTTGGACTACTACAAAATTGATACCATTAAGCTCATCACAAACAATCCGCTAAAACTCGATGCCTTAACCCATATCAAAGTGAGTCAGCGTATTCCTATTGTCATAGATGCCAATAAGCACAATGAAGAGTATCTTAAAATCAAAAAAAGCAAGATGGGCCACCTGCTTTAAAAAACTCTCCCTTAACCAGCCTCGTTAACTTTTACCCCTTTATGCCGATTTGCTTTTTTAGATTTGCAAGAAGGAAACCTTATGTTTAAAAAACTACTGATCTTGGCAGCGTTGATCTTGGCTCCACTTTCTCAAGCAGAAGAACCGCGTGCCTTTTATGAATTTATGTATGGCCAGGGAACCGGTGTTGATAGAGACAATAACCTCACGACCTATGGTATTGGTGCCCGTTTTACCTTTCCTGTCACTGATGACTTCTTTTTAGGCTTTAAAGGAGATATGACTTTTTCGAATAAGGCCAGTAATAACTATGTCGGTCACCTAGCATTTTCAGCCGATATACGTCTGAATGACAACCTATACATAACGGGTGATATCGGTCATGCATGGGGACATGATGCAGTAGTTGATGAGAATGGCACCACTGTCGGTCATACCGAATATGCTGATTCTCGCGGGGAGTATCATACGGCTGGTCTACGCTATCAGTTTTCAGACTATGTGGAAGCGGCAGTCTTATATAGAAATACG
>JBFHUP010000407.1:0-1623 GCA_041589975.1 Sulfurimonadaceae bacterium
ATCGTTATAATCAACAAAAGTTTCCATCTCATCTGTCTTATCTTTGTCTGCATTGAACTCCTTTGCAAACATCTTGAGTTATTTATCATAACTAACCATTATAAAACGAATCTAAAATGTTCTCTGTAACCACCTATATCCATCAAACCTATCAAAAAAAGTCTGCCAAACTTTAGTCGCAAAAAGCTTCTATTGTGACTCATTAAGTTGACCCAATTGATAGATTTTTATCTTTTGATTGGCCACATCGTTAAGAACTTTTTTCGGTGTTGAACCTAAAAACTTTTTAAAGACATTGTTCATGTGAGATTGGTCACTGTAGTTGTAGGGAAGGTCTTGAAAACGGTACCCTTTTTCAATAAAATCTGTAAGCGTACGACAAAACTTCGTTGAGAGCATAAAGTGTTTTGGTGTAACGCCAATGACTTTTTTAAAATGACGTTCTAAAGTACTTCGACTCAATTGATGCTGATCCAACAGTTTTTTGACACTGCTTTCAAAATGATCCTCTTTAACAATTTTATGTACAATATTTTTAAGACAAATCCTATTGTCACCATGACTTTGATGCATTTGAGTAAAGCTTTTATTGAGATACTGTATCTCTTTTTCGACACTGCCATGCGTATATAGTTTGCTAAAGTAGTTTGTATTGATTGCTTCAGGAATCACACTATAATGTTCATTCAGTTCATAAGCATCCTGATTAAATAACTGATAATACCCTTGGGGTTTAAGTTCAACCATGATGATAGGCAGTGTCACCTCTTTGGATGCTTCAAAATCAATACAACACTTCTTGACTTGATTAAATTTGGCACTTACGGAATTGCCCTGCGGAAGTAAGAGTTGTTTCTCTCCTGTGAAGGATTGAGAGTAACCAATCGCCCCGCGGTTAAAAACCACAAAGTTTTTTGCATTGGGTAAAAAATGAAGGGTATGTATGCTTTGCAAAGAGTACACAACAACATAATGTTCAATATAATCTTTTAAAGCATCTGACGGAGCATAGAGTTTCAACATGGACTGGTTCTCTTCGCCTTTCATAAAAATGGATAACTATCAGACATACAAACCGAACGACTGGTATGTTTTTTAAAGTATCCAGCTATAACATTCTCTTTTTAAGCTCTTCCGTAGGGTTTAAGCACTGCGTTGAACGCATAAAACGATGACGGTGACGAGCGACGCGATCATAGAAAAAATCCCTGATAGAACGCGGAATCCATTTTGCCAGCATAAAAAGCTTCCATAAGCCACCAAATGCTTGCACTATCTCTATAACGGCATCAGATTTCTGATAACAGCTAGTTTGCTTTACTACTATAATAGTATCCAAATCAGGTGTCATCAATTGACACCTTAAGCGAAGCCTATCTGCCACAGATGAGTGCATAGATGTAAAATAAAAAAACTTTTTCGTGTCATGTTTGATGATAAATTCCACCATACGGTTGCATAGCAGACAGGAATCATCAAAGATAATAATATTTAATTCTCTCATTTCTAAGTATATCGTGGCTTAAGTATAAACATATGTTTAGATTATGACTTAATTACTTTAGCTTATGATGCTTTAATTTAATACGTTGCATACTATGAGTGTAGAGTGTGTTTAAAACA
>JBFHUP010000408.1:0-1612 GCA_041589975.1 Sulfurimonadaceae bacterium
AGCATAGTGCTGAGCTTTCAAGCAGAGGTATCCAAGATCATAAGCCTTTTTTAACGCTTAAAGATAAAGCCCATTTTGATAGACTGTTTTAAATTTTTTAGTACGGGTCTATAATATGGCTAAAATCTTTGAGAGTGTGACAGAAATTTTAAACGTTAGGTGGAAAATATCGTGGCAAATATAGGTGTGATCTTAGAGTATGATGCAGATCTAGGTGCGGGTCTGATTAAGCTTTCTAGTGGTGAAGAAAAAACATTTAATCGCACGAATTGGATCGATAGTGATAATCAGCCTAGTGTAGGTCGGAAAGTCTCTTATCATGATCATGGTTATTTTGTAGAGGTGAAAGTAGCCAATGATGAAGATGGAGCTTTAGCCAATTCTGTTGAAGATGAGCCTAACGAAGTCGAAGTAAAACCGTCACCTTTAGAGAGCATCAAAGAGTTAGAGAGTGTCGATGCTTATGTAGAACACTACATGGATAACGGTTTTAAGTTGCTTGATGATAGTGATAACGATAATGTCAGAACAGTAAGCTTAAGACTTTATACACCCAATGATTATGGTGAGGCTAAGATAAGTTACGATGGATCTAAACTGAGTGTCGTGCAAGTTATTAATGGTAAAAAGATTACAAATACATAAATATTAAATTGTTATAATCAAAAAAAGCAAGGAGTTTGATATGAATACCTTGACAAAAAAAACCTGTGAGGCGTGTCGTGTAGGTGCTCCTCATGCAACTGACGAAGAACGGGAACGTTACCTTCCTCTGATACCTGACTGGAAAATAGTGCGTGAAGATGGCATTGATAAACTTGAACGTACGTATAGCTTTAGCAATTTTGCTGAAGCTTTAGCCTTTACCAATGATATCGGAGCTTTAGCTGAGTCAGAAAATCACCACCCGGATCTTACGACAAGGTATGGTTCTGTTACCGTTGTTTGGTACAGCCATAAGATCAAAGGTTTACACTTAAATGATTTTATCATGGCGGCTAAAAGTGATATGGCTTATAAAGGTTCGAGTTAGAATTTTGATAGTTGGGTTCAAGTGGCTATAATTTAAAGAGATTTTCTAAAATGGAGTTTTATTCTTATGATCGGTGCATTGATGTTAGTCCTGTTTTTTGCTGTGGCTTTCTCCGTCGCTGCCTATAGGGTTTTTACGGAAAAGATATCCTCTTTTTATGGGATGACAGTTGAGTACAGCGATGCGGGATCCATAGCCATGGCAATATTTTTTACCATTTCAGCTGCCATCATGTATGGGGTTGCTCTATACTATGGTGTCAAACATTTCTCACAGAAGTAGGTTGCTTTACAAAAGGAACTGGCCGATTGCTACCACAATGGCTTGGAGCTATTTAAAATCTTTGCCGACAGCTCTTGAGCAATAATGTGTGCTTGACTCATATAATAGTTGTCCTCTTTTCCATCTACAGACAATAAGGTCACGCCCGTTGCTGCTATAGCTTGACCATGCTGATCTAAAATAGGCATCGTGATATCGATCTTGTTGCCTTCATGAAGCAGCGTCGTCTTTTTTTCGGTGATGGCTAGGATATCTTCATGATGTGAAAACATCCCTATCTTTTTTTTCACATTACAG
>JBFHUP010000409.1:0-1608 GCA_041589975.1 Sulfurimonadaceae bacterium
ACAAACTCTTCTATCTGCCCCTCATGATCTATTACAGGTGCTATGGTTGCACTGACATAGTAAGCTGAGCCTTCCTTGTTGGCATTTCGAAGTTCACCGGTCCATACTTTTCTGTTAGTTATCGTATTCCAGATATCCTTAAAGTGGGACTTCGGGGTATCTAAATGCTTAACGATACTGACATTGGCATTTAGAAGTTCACTTTTACTGTAACCGGAAAGCGTACAAAAGCTATCATTGACAAAGGTTATCACACCGTTGGTATCAGTAACAGCCACGGCACACACCTCATCAACAATCTCTTGATAAGGCTGAGAGGCAGGCATGCGTTCATCATCCTGACCTTCAAAATCTGAGAGTGCATTTTGAAGTTCTGAGAATATATTAAGCATATTTGCCATTTTTGCATCAAAAAGCATATTTAACTCAAAAAGTGCCTCTTTAGCCTCAGAAAGAGGGGTCTTGTCTTGAGTAAAAATTGCTTCTACGATATAACGCTGCGAACTCATAACCAATTTGAAAAGCTGAAACGATTTGAGGTTATTATTAAAGGAGAAATGGACCAGATCTTCCAGTTTTTTACTGGAATCAAAATTGCCGTGGTTCTCTATTTGCTTTAACAGATCTTCAAAAAGCAAGGTCGCCATTTTGTCAACAAGATCAGAGCTTTGTACATGCATGATGGAAGCGATAGCATTGACTTCCGGATCTAAAGACCATCTCTTACAAATATCACTCTGAGCTTCCGATAAAAGAGGTAAAAAAAGTTCGAGATTACTGTAAGACACTAACGAATAGCCTTTATGTTTTATTGTTAATTATAACCTAAATTAGATAAATAATAAGAAGTTTAACTTTTCTCTTTATAGTGTAACTCCAAACCTTTACTACTCATGTAAAATCCGGAGACACTAAGTTTGCCCTCATGGATCCCTTTATGGTGCTGTTTACACAGCGGTACCAAATTATATTGATGGTCTTTATGAAAATGACCGATAAATCCCTTGCTATCAGCATGTTGCTGCTCTTGAATATGGTGAACATCTTGAGCCGGATTCCCACAAATAACACAGCGGGTGACATAAAGGTTGTTATTATACTTGGATTTACGTTGTTTAACCAATAACTCCAATTCATCATACTCATTGGAAAGCCGCTTTCTAATCGTGTTTGCTTCTCGTAAAAACTCCTCATCCATATGCAAAGACTTAGCAAATTCCAGTCCATAAATCGAGCTTCCGCTTCCGGCTTGAAGCTTTCTATTAAACATCAAGGCATCTTTATCCTCATCATAATTGACTTCTAAATGCAGATTGACGACATTTTCCAGACGTTGCAGTTCCGGCATATCGGCCAATTGATGTAAATGGGTCGCAAAGATAAAGAGCGTTTTGATCTTGGCAAGCTTTAAAATAGAACTCGCCACGATAGAGACACCGGAGAGTGTTTCCGTACCATGTGAAATCTCATCACCTAAAACCAGACTTCGCGGTGTCGCACGGTTAAAGATATTTTTGAGCTCCAACATCTCTACGGCAAAAGTGGAAAGCCCTTTAGAGAGATTATCCTTAGAAACAATACGGGTAAAGATGGAGTCAAAAAGTGAAA
>JBFHUP010000410.1:0-1606 GCA_041589975.1 Sulfurimonadaceae bacterium
ACCATTCTTAATGCCCAGCACCATATTATTTATATCACAGATGGCGAAAAGCTTATCAATACCAATCAGGCCTTTTTGGACTTTTTTGAGTGTGATACGATGCATGGATTTATTAAAAGTCATGGAAGTGTATGCAACATCTTTGAGCCGGCAAAAGAGCCATTTTATATCGATACCAATGAACCGAAATGGCATAGAAAGGTTGCAGATAATAAAGAGAACCGTTATAAAATCCGAATTAAACATCATCAAGGTATTAAATTCTTTTTCCCTTCCGTAGAGGTGATAAACATTGATGATAAAGAGCAGTACGTAGTAGTCTTAACGGATATTACAGAACTGGAATCTGAAAAAGAGAAGCTTCGTCTTTTAGCTATGACGGATCCGATGACAGGTATTGCCAATCGTCTGAAGTTTAATACGGTAGTAGATAATTTACTGGAATTGGCTTTGCGTTATGAAACAGAACTCTCCATCGTGATGTTTGACGTTGATCATTTTAAACAGGTTAATGATAACCACTCCCACCAAGTGGGAGATGCTGCTTTAAAACATTTGACTGCAGTAGTTGCTGAACACCTTCGAAAAGCAGACCTTTTTATACGCTGGGGCGGTGAAGAGTTCTTGATCATACTGAGTAATACGGATATTGATAACGCTTTAATGGTAGCGGAGAAGTTGCGAAAAAGTATTGAAGAGGAAGAGTATGATGAGGTAGGAAAAATTACCTGCAGCTTTGGTGTTTCTTGTTTGGCCAAGGAGGACACTCTTTCTGATTTTATCTCACGTGTGGATGAAGCTTTATATCAAGCCAAGCGTACGGGACGTAACTGCGTTAAATCTATTGTTCGCTAAGGTCTGTTTAGCCGTTTGGATCGGTTGGGCGTTGTGGTGACTTTGTTACGTTATATTTAAAAAGAAAAGCTATAATATCTTTATGATATCAGAAAACTCCATAGAACAACTCAAAGCTCAACTTGATGTTGTTGATGTGATCTCCAACTATATTGAAATTAAAAAAAGCGGGGCCAACTATAAGTGTATCTGCCCCTTTCATGCGGATACCTCGCCCTCGTGCGTGATTAGCCCTTCTAAACAGATCTACAAATGTTTTGCCTGTGGAGCGGGTGGGGACAGTGTCAAGTTTGTTATGGAGTATGAGAAGCTTAATTATCCCGAGGCGATTGAGAAGCTTGCCAGTGATTTTAACTTTACATTAGAGTATACCAATGATCATAACAAACCTTTTGACAGCAAGATCATGGAGGATCTGCACACTTGGTATAAAAAGCTTCTGGACCAACATCCTGTTGCGAAACAGTATTTGATGGATCGCGGAGTTTATGAAAGCAGTATCGAAAAATTCGGTATCGCTTATGCTCCGGCCTCAGGCCAAACTTTACAGTTTTTATCCTCGATTCATGCCAATATGAACCAGGCCGTAGATCTGGGGGTCGTAGGATTTGATTCAGGGCGTTATTTTGCTCGTTTTATTGAACGTATTATGTTTCCTATTCACTCCCAAAGCGGTAAGCTGGTCGGTTTTGGCGGGCGTACCATTACAGGTCATCAGGCTAAGTATGTCAATTCTCCCCAGACAAAGATC
>JBFHUP010000411.1:0-1596 GCA_041589975.1 Sulfurimonadaceae bacterium
AATAGATTTTATCAACGAAGAGATGATCGGACAGTTAATCTACTATTATGAATTACTTACGGCTATGGTTGCAAAGATGCTGGGTATTAATGCCTATGATCAGCCGGGTGTCGAGATGGGTAAAAAGATCTTAAAAGAGAAATTGGCATAGATTCACTATAATACGAAAATTTTTACATTTTAAAGTGAGCGTAAATGATTAAAAAGTGCCTTTTCCCTGCAGCTGGTTATGGGACCAGATTTCTACCTGCGACTAAAGCCATCCCTAAAGAAATGTTACCTGTATTGACTAAACCTTTACTTCAGTATGGTGTTGAGGAAGCTTTAGAAGCTGGTATGAATACGATGGCTGTTGTAACGGGTCGCGGTAAAAGAGCGATTGAGGATCATTTTGATGTCTCGTATGAGTTAGAGCATCAGATCAAAGGGACAGCTAAAGAGCATTACCTGACTGAGATCCGTGATGTGATTAATGAGTGTACCTTTTCCTATACCCGTCAGATAGAGATGAAAGGGTTAGGTCATGCCATTCTAACGGGTGAGACCTTGATCGGACGCGAGCCTTTTGCGGTTATATTAGCGGATGATTTGTGTGACAATGAGGGTAACGGTGTTTTAAAGCAGATGAGCAAGCTTTATGAGAAATATCAATGTTCTATTGTGGCAATCGAAGAGGTACCCCAAGATCAGACTCACAAGTACGGTGTTATTGCCGGTGATGAGGTCGAAGAGGGTGTGTATCGTATCACAGATATGGTAGAAAAGCCTGACCCAGAGGATGCTCCAAGTAATCTAGCTATCATAGGTCGTTATATCTTAACCCCTGATATCTTTGATATCTTACAAAACACCAAGCCTGGAAAAGGTGGTGAGATACAGATTACAGATGCATTGCTCGAACAAGCTAAAAACGGAAAAGTGATCGCATATAAATTTGCTGGCCAACGTTTTGATTGTGGATCAGTTGATGGCTTTGTTGAGGCTACCAACTATTTTTATAATAAAAGTTAATTAGCAGTTTCGTTACCAGAAAGATAGAACTACAGTTCTATCTCCCCTTTGATTTTTTCAAACTTCTTATTCCCGATACCTTTAACCTTCATAAGATCCTGCAGAGACTTGTAAGGACGCTTGGCAATAATGGCATCAGCTGTTTTATTTCCAATCCCTTTAAGTGAGGTGAGTTCTTTTTTAGTGGCTTGATTGATATTAACAGCAGCCCAAAGTGTGATAATTAACAAAGATAGAACAAAAAGCATTTTCATAGTTTTTCCTTGAGGTTTTATTTTTGGAACAGCTCATGTTATCATAAAAAAACAATATCGATTAAATAATATTTCAAAATGACAATTTATGGCTTTTATTTTATAAAAAGCGGATTTGGCTATAATCTGCACAATTTATTTCGTTAAACCGTGATAAAAAATTAAAAATAAGTTGGAAAACAAATACATGGAAAACAATACGAAACAAGAGTATTTATTTACAAGTGAAGTTGTGGCACCAGGCCATCCGGATAAATGTGCAGATATTATTGCAGATAGCATAGTCGATGCATTGATTATCGGAGACAGCCAAAGCCGTGTGGCTAGCGAA
>JBFHUP010000412.1:0-1587 GCA_041589975.1 Sulfurimonadaceae bacterium
CCTTTATCCAAAAGAAACTGGACAAGGCAGGCGGTGAGTATCGTTACTTCTATCAAGGTTCCATGTTTCGTTATGAGCGTCCACAAAAAGGAAGATTGCGTCAATTTCATCAGTTTGGAGCAGAGAGTTTTGGAAACAGCTCTGTTTTAGAAGATGTCTCTATCATCTTAATGATGCGTGATATTTTTGATGCATTAAAGATCCCATTTAAACTGATCATCAACTCATTAGGATGTAAAGAGTGTATGCCTCCTTATAAAGAGAGTTTGGTAAAGTTTGTCTCAGCAAAACAAGCAGATATTTGTGAGGATTGTGTACGACGATTGGATCTTAATCCTATTCGTGTACTTGATTGTAAAAACGAAAAGTGTCAGGAGCTCTACAGTGATGCACCTAAACTTATCAACAACCTTTGTGCGTCTTGTGACACGGACTTTACGCGTCTTAAAAAGTTGCTGGACAATGCTGAGATGACCTACGAAGTAGACACCAACCTTGTACGGGGTCTTGACTACTATTCCAAAACTGCTTTTGAGTTTGTAGCAGATGGTATTGGAGCCCAAAACGCTATCGCTGGTGGCGGACGATATGACCGTTTAGTAGAGTTTTTAGGTGGTAAGCCAACGCCTGCAGTTGGATTTGCAATCGGTATTGAACGGGTAATGGGCTTATTGACACTGCCTGAAGATATAAGAGAAGGTTATTATTTTGGTTCTTTGGATGAAGAAGGCATTGATGAACTTTTCACCCTTGCCCAAAAGAAAAGAAAAGCTACCAAAGTACACATTTCTTATGATAAACGTGCTATGAAAAAGCATTTAAATGCCGCAGATAAGATAAATGCACAATTTTGTGTCATTATAGGCGAAAATGAACGTCTTAATAAACAGGTATGGGTTAAAGACCTATCAAACAAATCTGAACAAACTGTGGATATTGAGTCGTTTTTAAAGGACTAACATGGAACAACTGTTTGATGAGTTTATTGCTTTTGAAAAAGAGCATTGGATCTTTGCCCTTTCAACGCTGATTTTAATCATGTGGTATGTCCACGACCGTTTTGTTCAACGTAAGCACCAGTTACTTATCAATTATCCCATTATCGGGCGTATGCGTTACGTTTTTGAGATTTTGCGTGAACCGCTTCGCCAATATTTTGCCGAAGAGCAGTTCTACGAGTCCCGTGATAAGATCGACTGGGTCTATAAAGCGGCCAAAAATGTTCCAAATTTTGTCTCCTTTTCTATTTCCCAGCCTTTTGACGGACACCGTTTTATTGTCAAAAACTCTCAGTTCGTCAAAAATGACAGTGAAGTTTCCCAAGAGTTCAAAGTCCTTTTTGGTCCGAAACGAAAATACCCTTTTGAAGCCCAATCCGTTATCGCTAGATCTGCTATGAGCGATGGAGCCTTAAGTCCGGAATCCACACGTGCTTTTGCCCTTGCCGGCACCAAAGGCAACTTTCCAATCAATACAGGTGAGGGAGGCCTGACATCAAATTACTTTGTCGGCCACCGTATGAATTCAGATGATCATGCCTATTTGGAAGTCATTGAAAAGCGTTGGTTTCCTGAGATGGTTTTTCAA
>JBFHUP010000413.1:0-1583 GCA_041589975.1 Sulfurimonadaceae bacterium
AAATTCCAAGATCGAGATCGATTACCAAAACTTTCCGTTGACACGGTGTCAATACGTCCTTGCCCATTGGATTGATGGGCTGCTCCAAAGGTGATAGAACGCATAGAGGTAAACAGCTCTCCATCCAACCAAGGAAATGTTACAAAAAGCTCCGGCATATAGTTGTTCTCTCTAAAAGGAGCCGAGTGGGCATAGATCTGCCAAAAAGAGCGTTGTGTAAAAGCTCCGCTGTAGACTTCATCCAGACCTAAAAGGTTACGCTTCATATCAAAACGTACCGAAAACTGAAATTCAGCCTCTTTGTTGGTGTAAACATCAGAAGCCACATAAGAGGGATAGGTGTTTTTTTGGGTACCAAAAGGCAAAAAGTAGTTCTTGTTATGAGCTTTAAATGCATAACGGGCTTCAATCATCTCTTGGATCGTTTTTTTTGTCTCTTCATCTTCGATACGTTCTAGATTTTGGAAAAAAAAGCGACGCTGTTTATTAAAGGCGTGATCATAGGAGTCTTTATTGACTTCATAGTAGCGTTTGGCTGCTATCTTATACCACTCGTGAGCCTTTTGCTGATTTTTGGTTACACCTTGACCCGATTCATACATTAGTGCCACATAATAAGCTGCATCTTCATCTAAAGTATTGGTATAGTGAATTTTAAAGGATTTAAAGGCTAATTTATAATCGCCTCTTTGATAAGCTTCAAGAGCATCTTCGTAAAGGGTTTGAGAGAAAAGCAGCGGAGCGGTGAGTGTGATGATGAAAAAAAGAAACAAAACTCTTTTCATCATAAAAACCTTTAAAGTTCCTCTTTTTCCATACGGTCTTTAGCCGTGACACCCATAAGCGACAGCCCGACTCTAATAGTGACAGCTACAACCATCAAGAGTTTGAGATGCATTGCTTCATCTTCGGAGCCGATAATTTTATTATTACCGTAATATTTATGAAGGCCTGCCGCAACTTTTTTAAGATAATCCGGAAGTTTTTGGATCTCCCGACTATCAAATGCCACTTCAACCACTTCAGGCAGAAGCAGGGCATCAAATAACAGATTTTTTCCCTCTTCATTTAAACCTAAAAGGCTTGTCGCTTCGATCGTATCACGATCAAAGTTACTTTTACTCAAAAGCGTCTGGATACGGGCATGGGCATAGTTGATATAAAAAGCAGGATTACTGGCATCTTGCTTTTTCAGATCTTCTAAGTCAAACTCTAATGACGTATCCGATTTTTTCGAAGCAAAAATAAAACGTAAAGCATCAGAACCGATCTCTTCGACGATATCACTCATCAAAATCACATTACCGGCACGTTTACTCATCTTATACGGTTCGCCATCTTTTAAGAGAGAGACCATCTGTGAAAGAAGTACCTCCAGATGCTTACTGTCATAACCCATGAAATCAACAGCCGCTTTGACACGTGGGATATAACCGTGGTGATCGGCTCCCCAGATATTGATATAGTGTTCGAAACCGCGTTCAAACTTTTGATTGTGATAAACCAAGTCACCTGCCAAATAGGTTGGCTTGCCTGTCTCACGTACCACCACACGATCTTTTTCATCACCTTTTTCAGATGAT
>JBFHUP010000414.1:0-1581 GCA_041589975.1 Sulfurimonadaceae bacterium
ACCGTGGAACGGGTACTGCATGCCAAATTTGGCGAGGACTATTTTCAACAGCTTTTTCATGATCTTGCCGATGCTCAAACACTTTTGTATCTCGCTGACAATGCGGGTGAGCATATTTTTGATTCCCTCTTTTTAAAACAGCTTAATAAAAGTTACCCTGATTTAAAAATTACCTATATGACCCGAGGTAATGCCATTATCAATGATGTGACACTTAAAGAAGCCATTCGTGATGGATTGACGCAGTATGCTGTCGTTGAAAGTTCGGGTATGCCGACACCGGGTTTTATCTATGACAAAGCTTCTCCAGAGGTTCAAAAGAAGTTTTTAGAAGCTGATGTCGTGATTGCTAAAGGAATGGGGAACTTTGAGACCATGACCGAAGTCAACTTAAGAGATGTTTATCATCTTTTTAAAGTAAAGTGCTCGGTTGTCAGTAAGTTTACGGGCTTTGCTGTCGGTACCTTTATGGCTCTTAAACGGTTTAAACAGTAGATTATAAAGAAGCTGTTGTGAAGAGTTTTTCTAAGCCCTCTTTGGCCCCTGTTTCATTGGAAACGATCATTTTTATGGTGTGAAACAACGGATAGTTTACGGCATTAAAACGTTGGAATTTTTCGATCATTGAGAGGGTGTGAATCCCTTCGGCATACATGTTTGAAAAGTCACATCGAGCGATACGTCGTCCCAAGGTGTGATGTCTGGAGTCTTCACTGCTTGCGGTCGTTTCAAGATCTCCCAAGCCTGCAAAACCGTAACTGCTTGTTTTATAAGCTCCAAATAAACGAGCGATAGTGTTGATCTCATTGACGGCCATCGTGATAAAAAAGCCGCGGACATTTTTCCCCAGATCAAGCTCATCAATCATGCCAAAAGCCAAAGCATAGACATTTTTAAGTACGGCTGACCAGCCAATACCTGCAATATCTTCACTAAAGTGCAGATACAGCATAGTATTAGCAAAGAGAGTCTGTATGAGATCTTTATCTGCATTGAGATGGTATCCAACATCTGCAAAACCGGCGTTACCTCTGATCAACTCTTCGGCGATCATAGGACCATAAAGCAGGGCATAGTGTTTGAGCTCTTTTTTAAGGATTTCTGTTGCCGTAAGACCTTGGTCATTAAGACCCTTGGCCAGGCCGATAATGAGTGTGTCATCATTGAGGAGGGGTCGTATTTTGAGGATCAAATCTTGGTAGGCTTGAGTCGGTATACAAAGGATAATCACATCTGCCTCGGGTATGAGGCTTTCTAAAGCGTCAAAATAGTGTCCTGCAACAGAAGAGCGGTTCCAGATCATCACATTATGAAAGGGTTGAAGCAGGGTTTTCATAGCATGACCCATCTCTCCAAAGCCTAAAATTAAAACATCTTTTTTAGCTTGCATAGTTTATTCTAGCATGAAAAGGTGACATTTGTTTGGTAATTTGTTATGCTTAGTATATAAATGGTTCATAAGGAGTAGATGATGAAGTTTAAAAAAGAGCATGAACCGCAGCTCAAAGATATGGATGATTATCACAGACCCATGCCGAAAAAAAAGTTTCGCGTTATTGTGCTGAGTTTTTTGGCGTTAGG
>JBFHUP010000415.1:0-1579 GCA_041589975.1 Sulfurimonadaceae bacterium
CAAAATTTACAGACCTTTCACTGAATGCCTTACGTATACATCTGATGGGCTCAAAATTATTGGCCAAAGAACTTTATCTCTTTTTTAGTCGTTATGTACAAAGTATTGAGTTTGAACTTCTCGATAGTGACGGTAAAAGTATTGAAACGATTAGTGTGGACAAGAATCTTATTGTTCCATCGGGTTTTGACAAAGAGCAGACTATATTGCCTTATCCGCGTAATGTATTTGACGGCTATGCCTTGCTTCAAGAGTATTTCTGCTTTGAAGAGAAGTACTATTTTATAGATTTTAAAACGCTTGACCTTAAAGATAAGTTTGAGACTCTAAGCCAAACTATGGCGGCATCATTTAGAATGAATATCGCTTTTTTTAAACGTCTTCCTGAAGCCTATAAGCCGGCCAAAGAGCATATCTCTTTGTACTGTACTCCGATTGTCAACCTCTTTCCTACAGATGCAACACCTATTCGTAAGACAGCATTGGAAGAGGAGTATATGGTTGTTTCCTCAGAGTATAAAAAAGATGAGAGTGAAGTTTTTTGTATAGATAAGGTGCGGGGATGGATTCCTTCAAAAAATGCTTATGAAAACTATGAGCCTTTTGAAACCTTTAAAGAGGATGCCAATACTTTTTATTATTCAAGCAGGGTCAAGCTGACAGATGATGGCAAGCGTACGCAGACCTTTTTGCGTTTCGCGGGTTCGGAAGGCTTGTATGAAGATATCCATCACGGTAATGCCACAGTATCCGTAGAGTTTTCTTCTACCAACCGTGATATGCCATCCCGTTTGGCTATTGGATCTATTAATCAAGCTGATCCTTTATCGGAAACAGCTCATTTAAGCTTTGAAAATATTACCGTACCGACCTTTTCTTATCCGCCTCCGATCGGGGGTGATTTTTTATGGAAAGTTGTATCCAATATGTCCTTGAATTATCTCTCTCTTTCGGATTTAAGTACTTTAAAAACGATTTTAAAAACCTATGATTTCTTGGGTGCTTTTGATCAGAAACAAAAAGAGCATACAGAACATATTTTGAAGGGTTTGACAGCAGTTTCTTATGAACATACAAGCATTATTTATAAGGGCTTGCCTATAAGCGGAGTTGTAACAACACTTAAAGTTGAGGTTGCTAAGTTTGCAAGTAAAGGGGAGATGTATCTGTTTTGCAATGTGCTTAATGAATTTTTTGCTCTGTATGGCAATATCAACACTTTTCACCAATTGCGTGTTGAAACTGATGAGGGTGAAACTTTTGAATGGGAAGCCAAAATGGGCTATGATGCACTGAAATAATGAGTGTTGAAGAGATTAATGAAGCTTTAGAAGCTTCCATGAAAAAATGCAGTCTTCCTCAGGCCATTCGTATGGTTTCAAGCTATTTGAGACAATTTTACCCTGAGGCCTCCTCATCTTATATCTATTCAAAGATTGAATTTAAGGCCAATCCAAGTATGGCCTTTCCCAAGTCTGAGCTTTCAGCTGTGTATCTGGCACAGACCAGACAGGGGATCAAAGCCTTCATGGTTTTGAATTTTATGTCTTTGTTCGGATCGGCGTCACCGCTTCCGACG
>JBFHUP010000416.1:0-1576 GCA_041589975.1 Sulfurimonadaceae bacterium
GGACTTGGTGGAACACCTTGGAACCATCGCTAAATCAGGTACAAAAGCCTTTATGGAAAACCTCACGGGTGATGAGAAAAAAGATTCTCAACTGATCGGACAGTTTGGTGTTGGTTTTTATGCTTCATTTATGGTTGCATCCAAAGTCGAAGTCATCTCTAAAAAAGCAGGTGAGGCACAAGCTCATGTATGGATTTCAACAGGTGAAGGTGATTATGAGATCAATGAGGCTGAGCGTGACTCTCACGGTACAAGTATCGTTATGCACCTTAAAGATGATGAAAAAGAGTTCTTGGAGTCCTATCGTGTGACCTCAATCATTGAAAAGTACTCAAATCACATCCCATTTCCAATCTTTATGGAAAAAGAGCACCAAGTTCCATCTGAAGAGGAAGGCGGAACACCAACCGTAGAGACAAAGATTGAGCAGATCAATAAAGCATCAGCTCTTTGGACGCTAAGTAAAAATGACATTACAAAAGATGAGTATAATGATTTTTATAAAAACATCTCTCACGACAGTGAAGATCCACTTCTAACAATCCACAACAAGGCAGAGGGCACTTTAGAGTATACGACACTTTTTTATGTACCTTCAAAAGCTCCAATGGACCTTTTCCGTGTTGATTACACTCCTGGTGTAAAACTTTACATCAACCGCGTATTTATTACTGATGATGATAAAGAGTTACTTCCTACGTATTTACGCTTCTTAAAAGGAGTCATTGATTCTGCAGATCTGCCATTAAATGTGAGTCGTGAGATCTTACAAAACAATGCGATCTTAGAGAAGATCAAAAAGACATCTGTTAAAAAAGTGCTCACAGAACTAAGCAAGATGGCTAAAAAAGATAGTGATAACTATAAAAAGTTCTATGCCGAGTTTGGTAATGTCCTTAAAGAGGGTCTTTATTCAGATATGGAAAACCGCGAAAAGATCTTAGAGTTATTACGTTTCAAATCTTTAAAGATGCCGGAAGCAAGCCCACTGGCTACTTATATTGAAAACATGCCAGAGGGTCAAGAAGAGATCTACTATACAACAGGTACAGATATCAATGTACTTAAAAACTCTCCTATTTTAGAGCAGTTTAAGGCTAAAGATTATGACGTTCTTCTGTTACCTGATGAAATCGATAATATTGTTTTCCCAATGGTTACAGAATTTAAAGAAAAAAAGCTGATTAACGTAACCGATGCCAAACTCGAAGCCAGTGAAGAGGAGAAAAAAGAGGAAGAGACACTCAACAAAGAGTATGAAGGGATCACAAAAGAGATCGCTGATATCTTAGGTGAGAATGTCAAATCTGTTAAAGTCTCTACACGTCTTACAGAATCGCCTGCTTGTGTGGTTGATGACAAAGATGATCCAGCGTATGCGATGCAACAGATGATGAAGCAGATGGGTCAATCCATGGGTGAAGATCCAAAACCTATTTTAGAGATCAATCCAAAACACGAACTCTTGACAAAACTTCAAGAAAATCGTGATCAAAACATGACCATTGATATTGCTAATCTTCTTTTAGATCAAGCCAATCTTGCCGATGGCAGAGAACTTAATAATCCGGCTGAA
>JBFHUP010000417.1:0-1575 GCA_041589975.1 Sulfurimonadaceae bacterium
GGGCGAGTACTCCTATGTCGTTCACAATGGGATCATTGAAAACTACCAAGAGATCAAAAGTAATCTTCAAGCCCAAGGGGTCAACTTTTTAAGCCAGACTGATACCGAAGTCATCGTTCACCTTTTTGAATCCTATTTTAATCAAGGCAAAGATGCCATTAAAGCCTTTGAACAGACGGTAGAGCAACTTGAAGGTGCCTATGCCCTGTTACTTATTACCAAGTCACTGCCTGATACCGTCTTTTTTGCTAAACATGGTTCGCCCATGATCTTGGCTCAAACGCAACATGAAAGTAGCGATACTGAGTTTTTCTTTGGTTCTAGTGATGCCGCTTTGATCGGTCAAGCCCAAGAGGCTCTTTATTTAGAGGATGGGGATTATGGATACATCCAAAAAGGGAAGCTTGCACTCTTTAGAGATGAAAAACCCTGCACCAAATTTGCCTTTACTGAGCTTCCTAAAGATAAGCTCTTTGCCCAAAAAGAGGGTTACCGGTTTTTTATGGAAAAAGAGATCTATGAACAATCCACAGTTCTTTCAGATACACTTTTAGGACGTGTCGGCGAAGACAAAATTATCTTTGATGAACTTGAAGGTGTGGATTTTTCGTCGTTTAATGAGATCAAACTGGTTGCCTGCGGTACCAGTTATCACACCGCCCTAGCCGCTTCTTATCTGTTTGAACGTATATCCAAGCGTCGCTGCTCGGTTGAAATCGCCAGTGAGCTGCGATATAAATAGCCGCTATTGACACAAGACACGCTCTTTGTTGTTATTTCGCAAAGCGGTGAAACGGCAGACACACTGGAAACCCTTAAAATGGCAAAAAAAGCCGGTCTGACAACCTTGGCAATTTGTAATGTCGATAACAGCTCTATGGTCCGACTTGCTGATTACACTATTTTAACCCGTGCCGGCATTGAAAAAGGTGTGGCTTCCACCAAAGCGTTCACCACACAAATTGCTGTTTTATGGATGCTGTCGCTTTACTTGTCTAAACTTGATAGTGTTGCTATGAAAAAAGAACTTCATGTCATGCGTGAAGCTCCGGCAGTCATGAAAGTCACTGATAAACTGCATGAAAAGATCAAACGTCTCTCCAAACGATACCTTTATGGTCATGGCTTTTTCTTTATAGGTCGTGATATCTTTTTCCCTCTGGCACTTGAAGGAGCACTCAAGCTTAAAGAGATCTCCTATCTGCATGCAGAAGGCTATCCATCGGGTGAGATGAAACATGGACCGATTGCATTAGCCGATCCTGAGCTTATTACTATTGCTTTGATGCCGGAAAATCTCCTGTATGATAAGACCAAATCCAATGTCGAAGAACTGAGTGCCAGGGATTCTACCATCTGTTCGATCTCACCTGTTGAGTTTGATAAAAGTGATGACTTTATCCAAACGGCTAAACATGATCACTATATGTTAGAGTTTTTTGAGATGACCGTGGTGCTGCAACTTCTTTCAATGGAAATTTCTATCCGACTGGGCAATGATGTTGATATGCCGCGTAACCTCGCAAAAAGCGTTACTGTAGAATAACACCTCTTTATGTGTACCCTTTGGGGACA
>JBFHUP010000418.1:0-1575 GCA_041589975.1 Sulfurimonadaceae bacterium
TGAATCGCTGCCGGCCAGTCACGTAGCGGGCCAGTTTGAGCGCGCCTTCCACAGCCTCGGTACCGGAGTTGGCAAAAAAAGTCTTAACCGGCTTGCCATAATGTTTTGCCAATGCTTCACCCAATCGAGCTTGGGGTTCAATTAGATAAAGATTTGAAATATGTAAAATCTTGGCCGCCTGTTCACTAATGGCTGAGACCATTTTAGGGTGAGCATGACCGATACTAACTACGCCGATTCCCGAGGTAAAGTCAATATACGCTTTACTGTTTTCATCAAAAAGTGTTGCATTCGTACCATGCGTAAAATTGGTATAGTTTCTGGTATAGGTTTGAATCACAAACTCTTTATCCAATTGTTCTAACATTTATTTTTTCCTTCTTATAATTTCTATTTGAGTTCCACTTTAACAAGCTGTGAAAACTGTTTGATCGTTGGCAATATAAGCCGAGCCTCATAGGAAGATAGATGCTCAGCATCACTCATCTGCCATACCTGATCCAACTTCAGATCACTCTTTACGTCATTGATATACAGCTGCCTGCTTTGGGCATGAAAGGCATCATCCGCAGATAAAAAGAGTTTGAGTTTGACCTTACTGATATCTGCCACTGTTACAAGCGGTGATCCCATTGTGACATAATCACCCTCTAAAACATGCAGATCATATACATACCACTGCGGAAAAGCAATACGCTTCTCCGTTATCTGTTTATTGAGTTTAAATAACGCCTGCCTGCTCTTTGCCAATTCAATCTCAGCTTGATTAAGTGACTGCTTTGAGGAGGCTTGAGCATAAAAAGCAGTATCTTTACTACTTTGAGACTTAGTCTTTAAACTTTTGATAGCATTAAAATATTGGAGCTGCTTCTCATAAACAGCTTGATAATTTTTAACACTGTTTTCTAAAAGTGCTATCTGATTTTCCACATAGAGTTTCTCTTTGTTATCCACCGCATCATCAATAAGAATAATAGGCTTTGCCGAAGCAACAGAACCCTCTATCGATTCATCAGCAAAGATCACCTTGCCACTGACATTGGATTTAATCAGATGCTTTTTAAATGGCTCAGCTTTGGCATAATAGACATCAGCCAAACCCAACGTTGCCGCCATCAGTAAAAGCGATACAAACCGTAAGCCCATTACCCCTCTTTTTTTTCTTAATTTTAGCGTTTTATACTTAAAAAAATGGATTGTGCTATGGTATCATGTTTATTATGTTCAAACTGTTTACTTTCCATAAATTGATCAATTTTGTACTCACCTTGCTTATCATCACTGTCATGTTGCTTATGATGGCACTTATTGGTCTGATTTTAGGCGGGGTCGATGCTGTTTTTATTGCACTGCTGTTTGGCCTGCTGTTTATTTTTCTTTTTCCAAGCCTCAGCCCCATCATTATGGCACGTTTTTATGCAGCCAAACCGCTGCTTCGCTTTGATGTACCGGAACTTTATTATTTTTTAGATCAACTTGTTCTTCATGCGAAACTTGACAAAACACCTTCGCTTTTTTGGGTAAATTCTCACGCCATGTTTGCATTTACCTTGGGTCGTTCGTCAGATGCCGTCA
>JBFHUP010000419.1:0-1575 GCA_041589975.1 Sulfurimonadaceae bacterium
AGAACACATAGGAGCATCGACAATCAGTTTTTTACCGTCAAAAGGATGTTCACAATACTGTACCATCTTTGCAACGATATCTTCAAATTTAGCGATATCTTTAGTTAGTATGCGGCTCTTTTGTTTTACTCCGATAATAGCTGTATAACGGTTTTTATCTACACCCTCAAATAGTTCTACTTTAGAACGTATCTTTAAAAGCTTGGGATCAATAGGTGTTACTTGTTTGATCATTTTTAATACCTTTGTCTTTTTATGTATATATTTCATAATCATCTCTTTTTAATGGGTGATAACGTAAAACTGTATCACGTAGTACTGCTTTTTCTATATGGGTATAGATCTGCGTTGTCAACATAGAACTGTGTCCCAACAGCTCTTGTACGACTCTAAGGTCTGCCCCACCAAGTATCATCGCTGTAGCATAGGAGTGTCGTAACACATGAGGTGAGACGCCCAGATACTTTTGCGTGATCTTGTAAGCCGAAATACGACTTAATGGTTCTTTTTTGTAATTTTGCCATAAAAACGGCGTCATCTTTGGTAAGGATTTAAAATAGTCATCCAAAGCCGCTAAAGCTTCATCCGCAATAGGGACAATCCGTTCTTTTTCACCTTTGGCAAATCGAATTTTTACCCAATTATCACTTAAGTCACTTCTTTCCACACTAAGAGCCTCACTAATACGAGCTCCTGTAGCAAACAAAAAAAGAATCAAAGCGTAGTCTCTTTTACCCAACCAAGTCGAACGCTCAATCAGGCTGAGACCTTTGCGTATCTGATCAATCTCCAAATATTTTGGAAGGTATTTAGGGATCTTTGTCAGTTTAAATTTCTTTTTATCAGAGACAAACTCTTGTTTAAAGCAGAAGTCAAAGAAGGAATTGGCCGCTGAAAGTTTACGATTTAAAGTACGTCTGTTAGGGATTTTAGAGACAAAAGCAAAGATATCCTCATGCTTCATCTCGATCATCGGTTTTCCCAAGGCTACTTCAAAAGCCACCAGGTCAGAAGTGTAAGAGTCTATAGTCTTAGGTGATAGTCCCTTAATGATCTCTATATGCTCAATAAAGGCTTCGAGAGCTGGTGACATCTAAGGAGTGATGTATCCGTCACTAAAATAGAAACTCTTGTTACCTGTAAAAAAGATCTCAGAGTCAAAGTCGAGTTCATAGACTTCTGAGAGTGAAAAATCTTTTTTGATTTTGATCAAATAACCCTCTTTTTCTACAACAAAGACGGCTTTATCACTGCTAAGACCACCTAAAAAACGGGCAAAAGGAAATTTGATCTCTTTTTTGATCTCCAGTTCCGGGTCTAACAAGACAACAGTGCCATCTTTTCTTAAGATGACCACATTATCATCGCTTAAAAAGATCTCTCGGATCGGGAACTTTTTTTGAACACTTTTTTTACTAAACAGATAGACCTTTGAACCTGTTGCAGCTAAAAGCTTTTTATCGATAACGTCAAAAAAGATGATATTGTTAAACTGTTCCTGTGTTGAGACACTCATAGTTCTGATCATCTTCTGAGCTTTTTTAGAGTAGATCTGGATCTTTCCATCCAAAGATG
>JBFHUP010000420.1:0-1552 GCA_041589975.1 Sulfurimonadaceae bacterium
ATTGGTGATCAGTTAGTGCCTGTATTTGTAGATAACGGACTGCTTCGTAAGGGTGAACGTGAGCAGGTAGAAGAGGTTTTTAAAATCAACCTGAAAGTGCCTTTGGTTGTTGTTGATGCCAGAGAGAACTTCTTAGGTAAGCTTGCAGGTATTAGTGATCCGGAGCAAAAACGTAAAATTATCGGACACACGTTTATCGAAGAGTTTGAAGCGGAAGCTAAAAAACATGATGGCATTAAATTTTTAGCTCAAGGAACACTCTATCCGGATGTTATCGAGTCCATCTCAGTGAATGGTCCATCAGAAGTGATCAAATCACACCATAATGTTGGCGGGCTCCCTGACTGGATGGATTTTGAACTGATCGAACCACTAAGAGAACTCTTTAAAGATGAAGTGCGTAAAATCGGTTTAGAGTTAGGTCTTCCAGAAAGCATGATTAACCGTCATCCTTTTCCGGGTCCTGGTCTGGCGATTCGTATCATGGGTGATGTCAATAAACCGGATCTTGACCTATTGCGTGAGGCGGATGTTATTTTACTGGATGAACTCAAAGCAAGCGGTTATTACACCAAAACGTGGCAAGCTTTTGCCGTGCTTTTAAATGTAAAATCTGTAGGAGTTATGGGTGATAACCGTACCTATGATAATACAGTCTGTATCCGTGTCGTAGAAGCAGTTGATGGTATGACGGCAACTTTTGCTCATCTGCCACATGACCTTCTTGAGCGTATCAGTCGCCGCATTATTAATGAAGTAGATGGTATCAACCGTGTCGTTTACGATATCTCATCTAAGCCACCGGCAACAATCGAGTGGGAATAACAACTTCTAAAAAAACGATCTATTTTTTTGGAGAGACACCGTTAAAGGGTGTCTCCCATATCCCGTTAATGCAAACAAACTATCTCAATCCTGAGATTAATCTATCTATCTATGATTTTGTCATTGTCACATCGAAACGCTCGATTGAAGCACTGATCCATTTTGAATATCAGCTTCAAGATATCAAGGCTTTTTGTGTGGGGCAGAAAACGGCAGAGTATGCCCAAAAATCTGGCATGATTGTCGAACATACTTCACAAGGTTATGCTAAAAACCTTATTGAAGAGATCGCAAAAAAAATTGAAGGAAGACGGGGTCTGTATCTACGGCCTCAAACGGTAGCTAATAACTTTATTATGGATTTTGTCGATGCAGGCAAGATGGATGCAGCTGTTTGCTATGAGACGCTTTGTAGCGAAGATAAAGTGTTTACTCTAAACAGACCATCTGTGTTACTTTTTGCGGCTCCGTCGCAAGTAGAGTGCTTTTTAAAACATGATCAGTTTACGCAAGAAGATAGTGTTGTTGTGATTGGACAAACGACAGCTGAGGCTTTGCCCAAAGAAGTGACCTATCATCTTCCTGACGAAATGACTCTTCAAAGTATGGTAACGCTTGCTTTGGAATTGGCATAGTGTCAAAATCTAAAGTAGTAATATAAAGGGGTAGTTATGGGTGTTAAAACAACCGATCAAGAAGCATTAGATTATCACAGTCAACCCTCAGC
>JBFHUP010000421.1:0-1549 GCA_041589975.1 Sulfurimonadaceae bacterium
GAAGCAACTTTACACTAGAAAAAGTGTAACACCTATAAGTAAACACTTTAATAATCATTAGTAAATGTTTGGATAATAAAGAGTAAACGCTCAATAGTTAGAAGTACATTGAGCCAAGATATTGAAAATCGTTGAGGTTGATGGCACTGTTACTGTAGAGTTAGTGTTAAATTAAGAAATGCTTCACCGAATCGACTGTATTTTACCTCTCCCATACCATGAAGAGCAAGCATCTCCTCTTTTGTACTTGGTAGGGTATGAGCCATCTCTTTAAGGGTTTTATCTGAAAAGACCATATAGGGTGCGACGCCTTTTTCTAAAGCAAGATCGCGTCGAAGTTCTCGGAGTCTTTCAAAGTGTTGATCTTCAAAGCTAAGTTCAATGGGTTCATGGCTTTTTTGTTTACGAGTAGATCTACTTACATTCAATCTGTTAGGATTGATCAGCACTTGTGTGTTGCCTTTGAGGATATCAATACCAAATGTTGTCAGTTGTAATTCCTTGTACTCTCCACGGCTTAGAGCATTGATCTCTAATAGGTAGTCACTTATGAGATGCCAACGGGCTTTACTTTCATTTTGGCCTATGCCATAAACGGAAAGTTTGTCATGACCAAAGTTTAGGATCTTATCATGGTTTTGTCCTGTTAATACATCCGTGACATAGGTCTTTCCAAATCTTTGATTGAGTCTATAAACAGCAGATAAATATTTTTGAGCCAGTTCGGTGATATCCTCTTTTTCGATTTCAGGAGCAAGGCAGGCATCACACTTATCTTCGCAAGCTTTGATAGTGTCGCCAAAATATGCTGCGATAGTTTGATGACGGCAGAGTTCTGAATAGGCAAAATCTCGCATCTGTTTGAGTTTGTTAAGTACATTGTTTTTATAGGGGCCTTCAGGCATCTCGTCAGCCATACGTTCTCTTTGAAAACTGTCCCCAGCAGAGTAAAGCAGCAGTGTTTCACTTTCAAGACCATCACGCCCAGCCCGACCGATCTCTTGATAATAACCTTCAATGCTTTTGGGCAGTTGCATATGTACAACAAAACGAATGTTAGATTTATCTATGCCCATGCCAAAGGCAATGGTGGCTACAACAATTTGGATCTCATCATGGATGAAGTCATGAAAGGTCTCGTTTTTTTCTTGTGTTGAAAGTCCTGCGTGATAGGGTTTGGCAAGAAAACCTTTGTCTTGCAAAAAGCTGGCAAGAGACTCTGTGTTTTTTCTACTTAACGTATAGATGATACCTGCATCATTATGATGTTTGTTTAAAAAGGCTAGGAGTTGGTTGTGACCATTTTTTTGTCTTGCTGTTGCTGTGATATGAAGGTTGTCTCTAAAGATGGTTCCTCTGATAAGGTGGGGGTTGTATAGACGCAGGTTATTTACGATATCATCAGCAACTTTTTGGGTTGCGGTTGCAGTGAAGGCAGCTATAGGAATATTGGGGAAGTTCTCTTTGAGAGTTCCCAGCCGACGGTAATCATCTCTGAACTCATGTCCCCACTCGCTGACACAGTGAGCCTCATCAATAACAAAAAAAC
>JBFHUP010000422.1:0-1549 GCA_041589975.1 Sulfurimonadaceae bacterium
AACCAATTATAACATCAAAGTTAAGTTATGCAGATCGGTTCATTTTTTGAATACCACAATGGTTGATAAATTTCTTTTTATCGTAAAGCTCACCACTTTTATAAAGAGAATAAGCCACTACAATTAACTTTCTCATCACAGCAATCTGAGCCACAGTGGTATGTTTGCCATTTTCCTTGAGACGTTCATAAAAATATTTCATTTGATCATTATGTCTAGTTGCTACCATGGTGGCCATAAAGAGTGATCCTCGATAGAGTTTTGATCCGGCTTTTGAGATACGACTACGCTTTTTAATGGAAGTTCCTGATTCTTTGATGATCGGATCAAGACCAGCTAATGAGACAATTTGTCGTTGATTGGCCTTAGGATATTTTAAAAACATATGTAAAAGCATAATGGATGATACTTTACCAACACCATCAATAGAGGCTATACAATCATATCTTTTTTGAAGCTCTGCATCTTTAACAATAAGTTCGTACATCTCATCCATTAAACTATTTTCCAAAGCTTTCAGTGCTTTTAGTTCTTTTTTAATGCGTTTTACAAGCATGCTGCTTTGTTGCTTGGCTTCTAGAGATTCGAGATGATTAGTTAACTGGGTTCGTTGTTTGACTTTGAGTTTATAATAGACCATCAACTCTTTGAGCTCTTCAACCAGAGGATCAACGGAGGGAATAATAATCTCTTCTTGTTTGGCTATAACAATAGCTTGTGAAAGCATCTTTGCATCGATTTGATCACTTTTGTTTCTTTGAGCAATGGCCTTGGCAAAGTTATGAGATTGTTTAGGATTGATTTGAAAGAGTTTGATTTTTTGATCGGCACAAAAACGGTACAACAGGGCTGAGTAACTTCCTGTAGGTTCAAATACAAAAACAAGCTGATTGATCTCTTTTTTATAGAGCTTCTTTAATTTACTGTAGAGTGCTTTAAAAGCTTTGAGAGAGTTATCTATCTCTATATCTAAATCACTAAGGGGAATATGGACATTGACTGTTGACTTGGAGATATCGAATCCGATAGAATGCATGATGAGAGCCTTGATTTTTTTAAGAGCTCGTTAGCGTAAGGGGATTCCCTTACGTGATTGCAATTAGCTACACTTAACTTAACCTCGTGAAATACGATCTAGTCTGACACTGATCTTGTCGCCACTCAAGTTTTTAGTGTAACAATCTGACTGACCCTCAAGCTAGTTGATTTCCTTAAGAAAACAACCGCTTCCGCGATTCACTCGATTCATTACTGCTAACAAAACTCTGTTACTTATGATAGCTAATTGCTATGTTGGTATTATACGAGGTGATAACCGATAACTTTTTTGTCAACGTAAAGTAGCCAAACAATTCGAGCAAAGCTTTGATGTACCACCGTTAAGCGACTAGTCGCGTGGGCACTCCGCCAAGGAGAACACAGCGTTAGCGTAATAAAAGGGATTTTATTTCTTTTATGTACATTTAATCACATTTTAGCTAAAATTCGATTTCAATAAAAAAACAAAGGACATTCTATGTTAGAAGGTATCGTTAGAGAGAGTACTGGC
>JBFHUP010000423.1:0-1538 GCA_041589975.1 Sulfurimonadaceae bacterium
CCTCTGCACGTATTGTAGGTGGCATGTCAAAACTTATTGAAGCGATTGCCCATAAGCTTGATAAAGTCACCATCAAACATAACCATCCTGTCACCGAGATCAAAAAAGATCAAGAGAGACTCGCAGTCATAACCGAGAAAGAGAGCTTTCAAGCAGATCTAGTTATCTCTACCCTGCCTCCACGTCTGGCAGCTAGGCTCAACTACTTCCCCGAACTACCTTTGGCACTGCACAAACAGCTACAAAACACACCCACGTGGATGGGTTACTCAACAAAATGTGTCATCGAGTATAAAAAACCTTTTTGGAGGGAGATGGGACTGAGTGGTTTTGCATTTTCACATAGAGGTCCCTTAGGTGAGATACATGATGCTACGACAGCTAAACATGGAGCTCTCTTTGGTTTTTTACACAACAAGTATGAAGCCAATAAGGAAGCCATCATCGAACAACTTGTACGCATGTACGGACCTCAAGCTAAAACCTATACATCTATACATATCGTTAAATGGCATGAGGAAAAATATACAGCAACGGCAGAAGATGCTCAACGTTTAACAGATCATCCACCTTATGGATTTCAGCTCACTCATTTTAATAATAAATTAATATTTTCAGGGACAGAAAGTTCTTATGATAATGGTGGATATTTAGAAGGAGCGATCATATCAGCACAACGTGTTGCTGATATGTTGAAGTAAAAACTAAGACTCTTCAGTAGAGTCTGCAACATCATCGCTACCCATTGCTGAAAGGGCATTAGGTAACTGTACTTTATCAAGTGTTCCTAACACGATGAGAATCGCAGCTATAAATGTTAAATAAGCACCAATACCTAAAAATTGTAATCCACCATCAGCTATAGCAGCGATAAATACTACAATAGGTAGTGTTGCAGCAACAAGTTTCACACTTTTCAGCACTATAGGGAATTGACAAATAGGACGCATCGCAACCACTAGAAGACCCAGAATAGGGATTAAAAGCAAAATCCCATTCTCAGCTGCCGCTCCAAATCCATTAACACTAAAAGGGCCTAATGATGCCCATGGGAAGAAAAAGAAAAGAACCAGACTCAATGCAGCAATATTTTCAAGACGAGTAAGTGTCTTTTTTAGCTCAGAAACATCGATAATCTTCTTAAAATCCATCTTTGAAAAATCCATATTTAACCTTTATTATTTGATTTCATATCAAGTGTAATGGAAAAGAACTTCATTGCTGTTGAATAGGCTTAAATCTTTCTAAGATGTTCGAATCATCTAAAACTTATGGGTCACAATCAATAGTTGCAAGCTACAATAAAACAAAAAAACAGGTCTATTTATGTCTAAACCAACAAAAGAACAATCAATCAAAGGTGCCTTTTTTGGGGCCTTGGTAGGCGACGCCTTATGTCTAGGCAGTCACTATGAATATGATGCCCAAAAGATCTTTAAAGCCTATGGGAACAAACCGATCGAAAAGTTTATGAGCCCAGGAGAGATGATGGGTGGCCAGACCCACGGTATCGGTTGGGGTGAACGTAACTATCATCC
>JBFHUP010000424.1:0-1535 GCA_041589975.1 Sulfurimonadaceae bacterium
ACAACCTCACAAGATTCAAATCCTGATGCAGAAAATATCTCTTCGCCATTGATGTTGAAGTTTTATGAGCTCAAATCGGCTGAGAAGTTCAGCAAGCTCGATTTTTGGACCTTAGTAGATAAGGGTACCGAGAAACTTGAAGGGGATCTGATATCACAATCTAAACATATCATCGTACCAAACTCTGAGCAGGTCTATAAGATCATGTTTGATGATGAAGCAAAATTTTTAGGTGTGATAGCTAATTTTCAAGATATTGAAAATAATGCTACATGGAGATTTGTTAAAGATCTAGAGGTTCAATCCTTTAATGATCTAGAGATCAGTATTGATAAATATCAGATGAAAGAGAGTGACTAATGCAAGAAGCCGTCGTTTGGAAAGAGGGGCTGTTTATCCGCCCACAGCACTTCCAGCAAAGTGATCGTTATTATAATTATGAGTTGATGACCCGAACCAAAGAGTTAGGTATTAACAACTGGGGTTTTTTTAATCTGGAACTCGATACCAATCTGCTAGACAGTGGTTATATCGCTATAGAAAAAGCTTATGGTGTGATGCCTGACGGAACATTGTTTAATTTAAACTCCAAAAGTCACCCTTTAAGTATCTCTATTTCCAATGCAGATTCTGGAAAATCTATCTATTTATGTCTACCATTGACGATTGCCAATGCAGATAGTGTGACGTTTGAAGAGAAAAGCAAGCAGGTGACGCGTTTTACGGCCCGTACGATTGATGAGCTGGCAAACTCTAATTTCGGCGAAGAGAGTGTCACGCAGATGCTGTTAGCCCGCCAAAACTTTAAACTTCTTTTTGAAGATGAGCTCAATGATGGCTATATCAGTATCAAACTTGTTGAAGTGGGAGCGGTAAGCAATAGCGGGGCCGTAACACTCCAAGAATATGTACCGACCTATCTGCATATGCATACGGCAGATAAATTGCAGCTACAGATCGAAGATCTTAGTAATATCATCGTCTATCGTATCGAAAAGGTTGCAGAAAAAGTTTCCGATGCGAATCTGCAAGCTACGGAGCTGGGTGATTATTTGTTGTTACAGCTACTGAATCGTTTTTCAGGTCGATTGCACTACTTTTTGACCCAAGACCGTATTCATCCGGGAGAGCTCTATTTGGAGTTGGTCTCTTTAGCCTCAGAGTTGGCTGTCTTTATGAAAAAGGAGAAACGTTTAACCCAAGCATTTACCTATGATCATAAAGAGCAGTATGCATGTTACGCCACACTGATAAAAGATCTTAAGGATATGCTCTCTAATGTCTTAGAACAAAACAGCATCAACATGCTTATAGAACAGCGTAAATATGGTATCTCAGTCGCTAAAATAGAGGATAAGAGCCTGATCGAAGAGGGTGTTTTTGTCCTTTCAGTTACCGCTGATGTGGAACCGGATCAACTTAAGAAGATTCTGCTTGCCAATTTTAAAGTAGGTAGTGTTGAAACGATTCGTGAACTGGTTAATTTTCATTTAGCTGGGTTTGAGCTTAAGCCTTTGGCCGCAGCTCCGCGTCAA
>JBFHUP010000425.1:0-1530 GCA_041589975.1 Sulfurimonadaceae bacterium
ACAAAGTGTCCCATCCTCTTTCCAAGAGATCGTGTGGTTTTTAAACTTATGATCATCCGTAAATGGGTGATCCTCTCTGTAGTGAGCCCCACGTGATTCATTACGACTGATAGCAGATACTAAAAGGATCTCTGAGAGCTCGATAATATTTCCAAACTCTAAAAATTCTATGAGGTTTGTGTTATAACTTGGCAATTTATCTTTGACACCCATAAAGGTAAACTCTTTTTGCATCTGACGGATCACACCCAGAACACCTTTAAGGTTCATCTCGGTACGGATGATTCCGGCATTACGGTAAGCGATCTTTCCTAAAAACTCATGTTTTTCATAAAAGTCGATCTGACAGGTAAAGTTGTTAAAACAGGCTGCGATAAAAGCAACATCACTGCGATATTGCGTATCGGTTGTCGCTACTTTATTATGGGTCTGTGAAAAGTTCGCTGCATTACGTCCTGCCTCTTTTCCAAAGACCACAAGTTCCAACAAAGAGTTACCACCTAAGCGATTGGCCCCATGGACATTATGGTTGGCACACTCACCTACGGCATACAGACCTTTAACATCGGTCTGCGAGTTTTCATCCACCACAATACCACCCATACAGTAGTGAGCCACCGGCTTAATAGGAAGCAGATCTTTAACTGGATCCACATTCTCATACAACATAGCCAGTTTTCGTTCTTGAGGAAGCTCTTTGTTGATAAACGCTTCACCCAGATGACGCAGATCCAAATAGACCTCACCACCCTCCTTATCAAGCTCCTCATAAATCGCTCTTGCTACAACATCACGAGGTGCCAGTTCATCCGTAAAACGCTCCTTGTTAGCATTTAAAAGATGGGCTCCCGCCCCACGGGCACTCTCGCTAATAAGAATCGAGCTTTTAGCCAATCCTGTCGGGTGAAACTGGACAAATTCGATATCAGAAAGCCTACATCCCGCACGAATTGCGGCAGCAATACCATCACCGGTAGAACCTTGAGCATTGGTAGAAAAATCATGATAAACTCTGGAGTATCCGCCCGTTGCCACGATCACGGACTTAGCTGCAATGGCTTTAACAATAGTGACTTTCATATCGATACAGGTCACACCCAACACTTGATTATCTTCTACGATGAAGTTTAATAAAAAGTGATCATTGAGAAATTCGATGCCCGCTTTAAGACACTCGTCATATAAAGCATGCAGGATCTTCAGACCCGTGTAGTCTTGAGCATAACAGGCACGGTCTGCTGAGGCTGCACCCATCTTTCTTTGACCGATTTTACCACCCTCATGGCGAGAAAAAGCAACACCCTTTTCATTGAGCCAATGAATGGCATCAGGTGCTGCATCACACATCTTTTTAACTGCTTTTTCATCTGCAATACCACAAGCCGCTTTTAAGGTATCTGCTGCATGATCTGCTGTACTGTCTGGGCCATCATTGCCTAAGGCTGCATTGATACCACCTTGAGCCATAGAAGTTTGTGAACGTGTCGGATAGGTTTTAGAAAGTACCGTAACATGAGCCCCTGTAGCACG
>JBFHUP010000426.1:0-1529 GCA_041589975.1 Sulfurimonadaceae bacterium
CATCACACTGTTACAGCCCAATTTACACACTCACAATATCAAGCTCATTTATGAGCAAAACAGAGATCTTACTTATTTTGGTCTGGAAAATGAACTTTTCCATGTCATTATGAATATCATTAATAATGCACAAGATGCTCTGGTAGACAAGAAACCAACCAATCCTTTTATTAAAATCTCCCTTCTCAAAGAGGATGATAAAAGTAAAATCATTATTGAAGATAACGCAGGCGGAATAGACCAACACATTATTGACAAAATCTTTGATCAATACTTCACAACCAAAGGTAAAGAAGGCACGGGACTGGGGCTTTATTTAACTAAAATCATTGTAAAAGCGAGCCTCAATGGGGATATCGAGGTAGTAAACACCAAAGAGGGAGCGAAATTCATCATATCACTTTAGAGACACTAACGCATTACATATTAAGACGTCATCTCTATTTAGATCGTAACCCTGTAAGATTTCTCTCCTACCTTCCTACCTGAACAAGCCCCCTTATCTACGGCTACAACTAAAAAAATTCTTTGATATTTTTAAAAATGTCGATATACTACAAAATACTATTGTTAGGAAATCGAAATGAAGACTATCCTCTTTGCAACATTAATAACCATATCAACTTTAACGCTATTTACAGCGTGTGAACGAAACGACTACCAACATCCAGCTCACAGAACTAACAAATAGTTCTGTTTGGGTTATTCCGTAATATTTTAAAATAGGCCAACGATGACACCAAAAGAATTACGTAATCTGACGAAAAGCTTAAAAGTCCTCTATGTCGAAGATGATCAACCGCTTCGCGAAGCGACATCAAAAATGTTTATGCAGTTTTTCGGTTCTATGGATGAAGCAGAAGATGGAGAAGCGGGCTGGGCACTGTATCAGAAAAATGATTACGATATCGTTATCACCGATATCAATATGCCCAAAATGAATGGTGTTGAGATGCTAAAATTAATCAAACAAAAGTACCCGATGCAGGCTGCCATTGTCACTTCCGCCTACAATGATGCAGACTCACTACTTAGCCTAATCGATCTTGGTGTAGATAAATTTTTACTCAAGCCTATGGATTTTAAAAAAGTCCTTGATTGTCTTGTGCATACGGCTTTATATGTACAAAATATCAAAAGCAATTTCGAATATGCTAATAAAATTGCAGAACTTGAGGCAGAAGTCTTATCGCTGAAACAAAAGCTCAATCCCCATGAAAATGTTCCAACCAGTACTCCTGAGACAACACAACAAAAACTCTCTCAAGAAGACTCTATCTTGCTAGATGCTTTAGAAAAGAAACTTTCCAAAGCTATTTATGATATCCAGATGCAAGGCGATTACCCCGATCACCTCAAAGAGAATGTGCTCTCTGCATTAGATAAATATGCTCAAATTATTTATGAAGATTATCAAGAACTTTCGATACAACTTAATAAACTGGATCAAAGCATTGAAAAAGATGAGCTCAAATTTCAATCAGATATTAACTATCACTGTTCAATGCTTGAAGATGTCTCAAGCAACC
>JBFHUP010000427.1:0-1523 GCA_041589975.1 Sulfurimonadaceae bacterium
GATGTGGGTATCTCTACATTTCAAACAGGGGTGGATAATTTCCGTAATATTCTTACCGATCCACTCGATGGTGTAGCCCTAGATAGTATTGGTTCGTCTTTTGCAACACTACAAAAGATGCAAGAACTTTTTTTGAACAAATGGGAATGGATCTCTGCATTGCCAAGAAAGTTTAATACTTCAATCTGTAGTTCATTTGCCAATAGATGTAATGCTTTGGCACAGGATTGTTGTTTTGTACTGGCAAAAAAAGAGGGTCGCTTTGGATAAAACCTCTATCTAGGTGGTAAGGTAGGTCAAGTAGCACGTGATGCTGATATCTTCTTAGCCAATGAAACAGAAGTTATTCAAGCCTATGAAGCTTTGATAACGATGTTTAAAACTTATGGCTTTAAAGATAACCGTAATAAAAACCGATTACATTTTTTGATCGAAAAAGTAGGTATGTCTGAAGTCAAAAAAGGTATTGAAGAGTTCGCAAAACGCGAGTTTGAATCCTCCGGAGACCTGATGATGACTATGGAAAGCTTTGAAGCTAAAGATGGTCGTGTGGCACTGAACGACGCGACTTTTGCTTTACACAGTGTTGTGCCTTCAGGAATCTTCAGTGGTTCAGGTATGATTCAAGCATCAGAGTGTGCTTCACAATATGGAGATGGTCGTATA
This sequence comes from Sulfurimonadaceae bacterium, assembly GCA_041589975.1. Classification (GTDB taxonomy): domain Bacteria; phylum Campylobacterota; class Campylobacteria; order Campylobacterales; family Sulfurimonadaceae; genus JBFEYF01. The sequence goes on from JBFHUP010000427.1 coordinate 667, forward strand.
CGTCTTTCAGTTGATCAAAACCTCTATATCTTAGGTGTTAAAGAGGAAACAATCGGGGCAGCTTTAACGCATGAGCTTTTTGCAGAGTTTAAGAATGTCAATACACCATATTTTAACCATATGATCGCTTGTGCGGGTACAGAACATTGTCCCTTTGGCGTGATCCCAAATAAACCTGATGCCATCAACATGAGTGAGTATCTATCCAAAGAGGTCCCTTTAGAAGATGGATTGATCCGTATGTATTGGTCTGCATGTATTAAAGGCTGTGGTATCCATGGTCTGGGTGATATCGGATTTGAAGGGTGTAAAGCTAAAGTGGATGGTCAGACTGAATATGGTGTCCATATCCTTATGGGTGGTAAGATGATCGGTCAAAGCGATGAAGGTCATTCTGTGCTTAAAGCTGTGCCATTGCGATATGCATCTCATTATGTAGCCGAGATGGCTCGTATTTATCGTGATAAAAAACAAAAAGCTGAGAGCTTTGAACGCTTTTATGATCGCTTTTTATCAGAGTTTTCCAGTTCGACTTTGGGACTTGTCATGCGTTATAATGCTTACTGTCATGTAAAAGATATCGATGCAAAGATCGACCTAGAGTATGTTAAGCCTAGCGGTCGTATCGAGAATTATGAACTTTTTGTTATTGGAACACACCTTTATCACAAACTTATTGGGACAGCTCCTTTTGATGCTGCCGGTGTCACACCTCCAGCCAATGCTAAGATTCAAGCTCTAAAAGTGACTGATTCATCCATTGATGAGACGATCTCAGATATTGTGACTTTGCTCATCGAGCCTGATGTTACAAAGCGTGCAATGGTTGTTTCAGAGATTTTAAATCTTCTTCCTCA
>JBFHUP010000428.1:0-1523 GCA_041589975.1 Sulfurimonadaceae bacterium
AGTTATCTTTATCTCCCAAACGCATGATACGGTCACTTGCAATATGTTTTTCCCACATCTTAAACGCTTCATCATCAGACTCATGAACCGTTACCCAAAGCTTCTCAATAGGCAGTTTGAGAACATCAGTTACAAATTCCCAACCGTAAGCAATCGCCTCTTCTTTAAAATAATCACCAAAAGAAAAGTTACCAAGCATCTCAAAAAAAGTGTGGTGACGTGCTGTATGACCCACATTTTCAAGGTCATTATGCTTTCCCCCCGCACGGATACAGGTCTGGCAACTTGTTGCTTTGGGATTAGAAGGCACTGGTACTTCACCTGTAAAGATCGATTTAAAAGGAACCATACCTGCATTATTAAATAAAAGTGTCGCATCATCAGGAACCAGCGGAGCTGAAGCCACCACATCATGTCCTTTTGATTTAAAATAGTCTATAAATGCTTTTCTTACGTCTAAAGTTGTACTCATAAATTTCTGCTTTAAATAAATTTCCGCGATTTTAGCGAAATCTATCTAAAAAGGGAGTAAAGTTTTCACTCTAGAGTTTTTTACTCCTTATGTGACTCTAAGGGCTTAAAAGATAAAATGGCTAAAATTTTTAAGGATTGTATGTGAAAATTGCGATTGCAGGAACAGGATATGTAGGACTTTCTAACGGGATATTACTGGCTCAACACAATGAAGTGGTTGCCTTGGATGTGATACCTGAGAAAGTAGAGATGCTTAATAATAAAATATCACCCATAGAAGATGCTGAGATCAGCCACTACCTTAAAGAAAAAAAACTTAACTTCAGAGCCACTTTAGACAAGCATGAGGCGTATGATAATGCCCAATACATTATCATCGCTACACCAACCGATTATGATCCGGAAACCAACTATTTTAATACCAAATTGGTTGAGATGGTCATCAAAGATGTGATCGAGATCAACCCCCAAGCCACGATGGTTATCAAATCAACTATTCCTGTGGGTTATGTCGAGAGTATCCGTAAAAAATTCAACTGTGACAACATCATCTTTTCACCGGAGTTTCTGCGTGAAGGAACCGCTCTGTATGATAACCTGCACCCAAGCCGTATTATCGTAGGTGAAAAATCTGACCGTGCCATGACCTTTGCCGCTCTATTAGAACGAGGGGCACTTAAAAAAGATGTCTCTGTGCTTTATACCGATCCGACTGAGGCTGAAGCGATCAAACTTTTTTCCAACAGTTATCTTGCGATGCGAGTTGCTTATTTTAATGAACTTGACTCTTATGCTGAACAGCATGGTCTGAATACCCAAGATATCATCTCCGGTGTAGGACTCGATCCTCGTATCGGGACCCACTACAACAATCCGAGTTTTGGGTATGGAGGATACTGTTTTCCCAAAGATACCAAACAGCTTCGTGCCAACTTTGCCGATGTACCTAATAATCTTATTGGTGCGATTGTGGATTCCAATGAGACACGAAAAGAGTTCATAACCAATCAGATCCTAGCATCTAATCCAAAAACCGTGGGTATTTACCG
>JBFHUP010000429.1:0-1516 GCA_041589975.1 Sulfurimonadaceae bacterium
AGGACTGCCCAGAAGCCTTTTCAACATGATTTGAAGCCGCGATTATAGTAAAAATAGAGCTGAAAGTCAAGCCATATAGGGTTTAAATGCGGTTTTGATATTTTTTTGTTTCCTTTTAAGAAGGAAATGATACAATTGTTTACTTCAAAAAATGAGATAAACATGGAACAACTTGAGCACCTTTTTGAACAAAGTGTCAAAAAACAAAATATTGTCGAAAGAAAAGTCAAGGTTGAAGCCGCTAAAACACAAATTGTTTCACCACCTTATGTCGGAGCCTCGTCACTGATCTTTTCCATTCTTAATCAGGAACCCTCAAACAGCTACCTCTATATTGATTTAGCAGATTATCGTATCGATAAAAACGCTTTGGCTCTCCATCTCAATACATTTTGCCGTGAACACAAGATTATAACCGTTGCTATTGACAATTATGACGGAGCCTTTACTCTGCCTGATGTGGGTCAAATCATCATCAGCACCATCGAACCTTTAGATCTGCCCCACTTTGAAACGCTCTATTTGATGCCGCTTGATTTTGAAGAGTTTCTGGCTCTTGATACCCGCTATGACACCTTAGAAAATGCTCTGTCCCATTTTTTACAGATCGGAGGATTCCCGCAACTCATCCATGTGGCTGCGGCCAATCGTAACCGTCATATGCAGGACCTGCTTAAACTTTCGCTTAATGATCTCGAGCTTGAAATTCTTAGTTTTGTAGCCAAACAGATGGGCGGGAAAATATCTATCTTTCATATCTTTGACCGACTCAAAAAAGATCGAAAGCTAAGCAAAGACCATTTCTATAAAACCTTTTATAGCCTCATAGATCAACGATGGCTTTTGTGGCTGGAAAAATTTGACCATCCTAAAGCAGCTAAAAAACTTTATCTTATTGATTTTGCTCTTAAAGGAGCCCTTACTTTTAATAAGAACTTCTCCCAGCTTTTTGAATCGATGGTTTTTTTAGAACTGAAAAAAGTGGGTAAAAGTGTCTATTATGATGATGAGATTGATTTTTATATCCCTGATGAAGATCGTGTCATCATAACACTCCCTTTTGCCACAGAAAAATCACTTTTTACCCTCATGGAAAAGATCGAAGGGTGGCTTATCACCCATGGGGTCCAAAAGATGGAAGTAGTGACTATGAACAGTGAATCCCAGCTTAACCACCCCTTTTTAAAAGTCGAGATGATTCCCTTTACTCGATGGGCCTTGATAGAGAGTTAAATACAACCTTAAGCTTCTTGTCGATACAATCACTAGATGACGGAAAATTACTAAATGGAAGCCTAATGCAAGAGTCTGATTTTAAGCTACTGATTGTCGATGATAGCCACAGTATTATTGAAACGGCTTTAGTGATTCTCAAGCCTTTGTCTCTTCGTATGGATTTTGCCCATAACGGCAAGGAAGCCTTAGAAAAAATCGCTCTATCCAAACCTGATCTTCTCTTATTGGACATCACCATGCCGCTTATGGACGGCTATAAAGTGTGTCAAAAGATCAAATC
>JBFHUP010000430.1:0-1510 GCA_041589975.1 Sulfurimonadaceae bacterium
AGTCCGGGTAATCTTCACTATCACTATGATAATCGTGAGCAGATCATCCGCATGCTTTACATCCAGATGCGAGACAAACTCACACTGCCTGTCCAAGAGCTTCCTAAAAGCTTGGCCGAACTGGTCGAACATCAAAAACTCATACTCACAGTAAGTTGGGAGTACCGCTTTTTTAACAAAGAACTTTTGTGTCTGCTTTCACGCGATCAAGAGCTAAATAACCTTTACATCAAAGACAATATCGCTCATAAAGGGCGTATAGAAAAGGTGATCCATAACCTCATCGAACACCAAGAGCTTGATATCAAGCTGGACAATATTGTTGAGTATATTGCAGAGACCATACTCTTGACGGTACAGTTTTGGAACCCATTTATGCTCACCTTAGGAAGAACACCGGATAAACAGACGATGGAACTGGGTATCCTAAGATCCAACGAAGTTATGCGACCTTATCTGACCAAAAAGGCTCTTAAGACCCTGGCAGAACTTGAGCAATAACTAAGAGCGATCCACACAGACACAGTTACGCCCCTGCTTTTTAGCCTGATAGAGTTGTAAATCAAGCCGACTTAGCAGTCTGTCAATAGCTTCACCCTCTAAAAGTCGCACCACCCCAAAACTGCACGTCACCTGCTTAACACTTGCAAACTCTTTGTCTGCTATTTTCTCTTTAAGCTCTTGGGCATGATCCAAGGCCCCCTCCAGCGAAGAACCTTTTAAGATCACGATAAACTCCTCACCGCCCCATCGAACAAATAGATCTTCGGCACGAATATGACTTTTCACCAATTGAGATAATTCCTGTAATATTTTATCCCCTACCAAATGTCCGTAAGTATCATTGATATACTTAAAGTGGTCAATATCAAACATCATAACAGCAAGCTCTTTCTTGGCTTCTTGATGTTTCTTAATAATGCTAGGTAAATAGGTTTGAAAATAGTTCTTATTATAAGCTGTTGTCAAACTATCATGATTGGCTTCGTATTGGAAATTTTCAGACTTAATTTGAAGTTCTGTGATATCGTCAAAACTGATAACATAAAGCTTCTTTTGTTGAGGCAGCAGATTGATATTTACAGCAAAGTAGGTCAGAGCTTTGCTTGTCGGACATTTTATGGCTACTATACGATCTTTGGCTTTTAATGTCAAAAGGTCCTCAACCCAGTTTCCCGTTTGGGATTTTCCAGCTTCAAAACTGTAAAAGCCTTCATGAGGTTCAAAAAGTTCACTAAGACAATAATATAAATCATTAAACTCTGCCAGGCTACTAATAACAAGAAAGTCCAACATCGCTTGATTGATGTTTTTAACAATCACCCCGTCTGTCACAGCAACAAGATTAGATTGACTATCAAGAATGGATGTAACGATATCCCGATCCTCTGCCAAGGTATCGTTAATAGTTTTTAGCTCAGTAATATCGATCAAAGAGATCACAACACCCAAGATGGTATCGCCATCCTCTATGCGGTTGACATAAAGGATCGTATCATGAAAAGTGTGG
>JBFHUP010000431.1:0-1509 GCA_041589975.1 Sulfurimonadaceae bacterium
AACTCCTTTGATGATATTATAGAACTAAATGGCATCCAAGTTATTGATCTATGTCAATAAAGTCTTTATAGATAATTTTATGTCTCGTTTGGAGATATTTTAGTTAAGCCTTGAGAGCTTTTTATCCACAATAAAAAGCCTGTTAATAGTTTGCGTTTATAGTTATCACGTTTTCAGAATTCATATTTAGACATTTTTGGAGTGCTAATTCTCTCATGTTATTTGCATATTTATTGACTTCTTTTACATGAAGAAAAGACTTAGAAAAAATAAAAGAAGGATGTCTTCTTTATTTCAACTTAGATAACCTACAACATATGGATGTGCGTTATAAATGAGGTTTCCTATTATTTTTTAGTTTGATATCTATAATGCCACCAAAAAACTAGACAGCTAAAAAGAGAGGTTATCTTCCTAAATGGTACAATTAACAAGAGATTTAGGAGAAAAGATAATGAGCAAAAAAAGAAAGAGCTACACAGCAGAGTTCAAGACAAAAGTGGTACTTGAATTTTTATCGGGCGATCAAACAGTTGCCCAGGTGGCAAGTAAATATGAGATCACAGCTAAGAGCCTGACAGACTGGAAGAAGCAGTTTTTGGCCAATGCTTCTTTGGCTTTTGATGTAGGCGGAGCGACCAAAGCCTACAAAGAAGAGATTGAAGAGCTTAAAGAAGAAAATGATGCCTTAGCAAAGAAATTGGGTAAAACCACGGTAGAACGAGACTGGACAGTGGGAAAGCTAAAGAGCTTGGACTTATCAAATAAAAAAGATCTTGTCGACTCCAAGCTTAATACCGTTTCCATGACAAGACAGTGCGACCTGATCGATCTAAATCGCTCCACGCTTTATTATGAGGCCAAACCTGTCAGCGAAGTGGATCAGAAGATCATGAACCGCATTGATCAAATCTATACCGAGATATCATCGACCTACGACTACCGCTTTATGCACAAACAGCTTAAAGAGAACGGTTTTGCTATCGGCGTTAATAAAGTACACAGACTCATGAATAAGATGGGAATACAGGCCATCTTTCCAAAGAAACGCCGACACTGACATCACTTAAACACAAAGAACATAAAATCTACCCTTATCTGCTCAGAGAGATGGAAGTAGACAATCCCAATTAAGTTTGGTGTGTAGACATAACTTATATCCCTATCAAAGGTGGGCATATGTATCTGGCTGCCATTCTTGATTGGCATAGTAAAAGCGTACTTGCTTGGAAACTTTCACCGATGATGGATACGGCTCTGGCAACCGATGTACTTAAAGAAGCTATCGATACCTATGGAAAACCAGAGATTTTCAACTCTGATCAGGGTAGTGAATACACCAGTTTTGAGCATACCAATATCCTTAAACAAAACGACATCAAAATATCAATGCATGGTAAAGGACGATCGATTGATAATATCGCCATCGAACGTTTCTTCAGGACACTGAAATATGACGAAATCTACATCAATGAATATGCATTCATATCCGATCTGAGAAAAGGAATC
>JBFHUP010000432.1:0-1504 GCA_041589975.1 Sulfurimonadaceae bacterium
GACAAGTTCTGTTGTCTTTACTGCACGCATATTGATATTAAAAAAGTTTTGATTATGTTTGCCAAAACGTTCGACTTCATCTTTTTGAGTCGAGTTGGCTTGGATCATCTCTACATTGTTGAAAACTTCAGAAAGACGGGTCGTGACATCTGCATTGCTCTCTTGTGAAGCATGAGAGATGGCGTGCATCTTTTTGGCTAAAAGGCTTAATGGGTAAAGAGCCGTAGGTAAAACGACCAGTGCATAAAAGGCGAGTTCGGGGTTGATATAAATGGCATAACCTACAAAACCTATAACCGTAACCCCGTCACGTAAGATTTCAGGCAGAAAGGTGGCCACTACAGCTTGGATCCTTGTAATGTCATTAGAGATTCGAGAGATTAACTCACCTGAACGAGCCGCGTTAAAAAAGCTCATATCGAGATGCAGCATATGATCAAGCAGCCTGTCTCGTAGCCGTCTGACAATATCTTGACCGATATAGTTGACAAAATAGGCTTGAAAATAGCGTCCTGCACCTTTTAAAAGGTACAGGGTAATCATGATCGCACCAGCGATATAAAGCATACGTTCATTTTTATCCAAGATGGCATCATCGATAAGCACTCTAAGGACATCAGCCGTTCCTACAGTACCCGCTGCAACGGTTAAAGCAGCAAGAAAGACAAAGAAAAATTTGAGTTTATACTCTTTGAGGTAAGGCCAAAAATATCCAACAAATTTTTTCATCTAACTCTTTTCCCATTTCGTGCCATCCGGTGTATCCATAATGGCAATACCCATAGCTAATATCTCATCTCTGATGCCATCTGCTGTAGCAAAGTCTTTGGCTTTTTTAGCACTGTTTCGTTGTTCGATCAATGACTCGATCTTTGTCTTGTCATCTTCTGATATACCAAACTGAAAATAGTCAAAGACATCAGCTGTTGCAATACCCAGAACCTTATCAAGATAAGCCAGGTTTGTCAGAATCGACTTTTTTGCTACCTTGTCTTTGGGATTGTTATCCAGTGTCTCATTGAGATTGGATACCATCTCATCAACAAGTGCCATAGCTTTAGAGGTATTGAGATCATCTTCTAAGACGTGTAAAAGTTCATCTTCAAAATCAGCTTTATGGTTCTCTGGAAATTTCATGCCATAGACACGTTTTTTAAGACGATACAGTTTGTCCAGACGTTTTTTACTTGCTTTAAGGTCCTCTTCACTGAAGTTAAAGTCTGCTCGGTAGTGAGATGTTAAAAGATAGAAACGTAAGACTTCCGGATGGTATAAAGCCAAGGCATCTTTAAGAAAAAAAGAGTTACCTAAAGATTTACTCATCTTTTCACCATTGATCGTGACAAATCCATTGTGCACCCAGTAGTTGGCTAACTCTTTGCCTGTTGCACAGCGGCTTTGGGCCGCTTCATTTTCATGATGGGGAAAAAGCAGATCTGCACCACCACCATGGATATCGATACTGTACTTACCATCAGATCCGAACTCTGATTCGATCTTAGCC